>DQEK01000023.1:2180-3189 GCA_003533545.1 Acidobacteriota bacterium
ATCGCGCGCCAGCGCGGCTTCGACAGCAGGCTATCGCCGACCGAAACGGAATAGAAGCCGAGCTCCTCGCACAGCACCGCGAGATCGATCAGCCGGTTCAGATCGTAGTCGAGCCCCTGCTCCGGCATAAACACACTGGCGCGATTGTGCAGGTCGATTCCAAGTTTCAGCTTGGCCATCTCCGTCTATCTCCTTACTCCAATTTGCGTATTCACGGTGACGGGTGGTCAACGCTCAGAGTGTTCCGTAAGTCTGGTTCCATAATCCGTATTGGTCTCGATGAGCGAACCGTCGAGGTGCGCTCGAAGACGATAATACCAACCACCGTGAGGAGTAACAATATCAGGATCATGAGAATGCCCAGCACCGCCGCCTCGGTGGTCGCCGAATCCTCGGCCCAGAACTCCCAGATCAGGGTTGAGATGACGACACTCTTCGACGTCCTCAACATCAGCGCGGCCGACAGCTCCCGCATCGAATGGGCAGCCACCCAAATCGTCACGTTCAACATCGCCGGAAGGATAAGCGGGATGATGATTTCCTGAAAGGCGCGCACCCGGGACGCCCCGCTGACCCGGGCAGCCTCCTCCAATTCCTGGTGTAGCTGAAACATGGCGGCGTTGGTGGTTCGCGTGCCGAACGCGATGTAGGTGGTCACGAAAGCGATCACGAGGATCCACACCGTCCCGTAGATAGGGAGAAACCGCAATGTCAAATAAACGTAGATCAGAGCCAGCCCCAGCATTAGATGCGGTATCGCCAAAGGAAAGAACGACAATAAGTCCAGGGCTCGCCGCGCGTATGGATGAGAATGAACGATGAGCCAGGAAATGACGGTGGAAAAAATCGCGACCACCATGCTGGTGACCACGACCACGACAAATGTGTTGGTAAGAGCCAAGTGAACTCGCGTGAGACTCAGTGTGGTGCGATAACCCTCGAAGGAAAGCATCTGAAGCGCTTCCCACGAGAACGGCTGGTAGAACGGAAGCAAGCTGGTCCAAAGAAG
>DQEK01000002.1 GCA_003533545.1 Acidobacteriota bacterium
GCACTGTGCCTGCACAGTCGTCTAGCACTCGGCGCGTGGTTGGGGCAGCCACCTCCTTACTTCTAGGCATGGGTTTATTCGGGCTATTGCTCTCTCGGGGACCAACGACCAATACCGATGGGACGTCGACGTCCCGGACCGAACGCAATGAAGTTACCGACTTCGCGATCTTCGGCGGTGCGGTTACTTTCCTCGGTGCTGGCACTGTGATGCTACTTGCGGGCTCGTAATTCCAACGGTGGTCAGGATAGCCTGGAACCCAGGACGCGCATCAGAATCCTCACCGCCTTCAGATATTCGTCGAGCGCGACATGCTCGTCCGGTGCATGGTCCAATTGTGAATCACCTGGACCATAGGCCACGATCGGGCATCGCCATACCGGACCGACAACATTCATATCGGAGGTGCCTGTCTTTAGCTTAAAACGTGGTTCGATCGATTCTTCCCGAATCGATCGAATTAGCGCTCCGACTAGGCGGTTCTTCCGGTCACTCCGAAAGGGTGGAGTGTAATCGCCTAGCGAGACCGTTCCCCAGCCGTGGGACAGGGTGGTGAGCCGGTGTTGTAGTTCATCGATGTGCGCCCCTACAGGCAGGCGTAGACTACCGTGTAGGTCGACACGGTCCGTGAAACCATCGGTCGAGGTGTGGAATTCGGACAAATGTGAGTCCAGGCAATCGAACGGTGGACGATTGGCGTTCCGGTGGTTGCAATATTCCTCGAGCCGCGTCCACCACTCCGCGGCTCGCGCTGCGACACTTCGACTCTTGGCGGCGGTATGTGCGTGCGACTGCTGTCCGACCAGCGACAAGCTCATTCTGCCCTTATAGCCGATCGTGATGCCAGAGACACCGCTTGGCTCACCAATGATCGTCGCAGCGGGTTGATATCGAGTGCAAACGTAGTGTGCCCCTTTTGAGCTCGGCGTTTCTTCTTCGACTGCACCGATGACGATTACCCGCACTCCCTCAGGAATGGTCGCTTGTGCTGTAGCGCTTACAAACGTTGCGAGAGGACCTTTGGCGTCGACGGCTCCACGTGCATACAGCCGTCCGTTCGTTATTGTTGGTGGAATAAAGCCCTCTACCGTATCGATATGTCCCAAGAGTACTATCGCTGTAGGGCCCTCACCGCGCTCGGCCACGAAATTCCCAGCACCGTCAGTTGTTGCCTGCAATCCAGCTTCGGTAGCACGAGAAACAAGAAAGCTGACGGCCTCGGACTCATTACCCGATGGGGAGTAGATTGCACAGAGGTCACGAAGTAGTGCGGTGGCCCACTGGTCGTTCATGTCAGAACCTTATCGAACGCGTTTGCAATCTGGTCGATGTCGGAAGATTCGATGACGAGCGGAGGGAGGAGCCGGATGACCTTCGGGCCAGCCAATAAGGCGAGAATCCCTTCATCCATTAAGCTACGAACTACCTTTCCGGCGGGTTGTTTTAGTTCGATCCCTATCATGAGACCAAGGCCGCGTACCTCGCGAACCTGTGACTTCGACAAGCCACGAATCGTATTCATTAAGTGTCGTCCGTGTGCTGCCGCATGGTTTGGCAGGTCTGCCGCCACGATATGTGCGATAACGCGCTCAGCGACAGCGCAGGCAAGTGGATTACCACCAAAGGTGCTGGTGTGGCTCAGTTTGGCTAGTTGGCCAACTGTGTCACCGAAGGCCGTTACTCCCATTGGGAGACCGCCTGCCACGCTCTTGGCCAGTGTAAGGATGTCGGGTGTGACACTGTGGTGTTCGAACGCAAAAAGACGCCCGGTCCGGCCGAAGCCTGTTTGTACTTCATCGATGACTAAGAGCGCGCCGTGCTTGGTGCAGGTCAAACGGAGAGCCTGCATAAATTCTTCGGTTGCCGGCCGAACGCCGCCTTCACCCTGAACAATTTCAACAAGAACCGCCGCCGTCGCGTCCGAAATTGTGTCGGCTATCGCTTCCGGACGATTAAACGGGATTGTACGGAAGCCTGGGACAAGCGGCTCGAATGGCTTACGGAAATCGTTACCCCACGTCGCACTCAGAGCGCCAAGCGTTTTACCGTGGTAGCCTCGCATCGTTGCAACAATCTCTGTCCGACCCGTCGCTGCCCGGGCAAACTTGATAGCCGCCTCATTGGCTTCTGCGCCAGAGTTGCTTAGGAAGAAACGATTGATCGACGAGGGAGTAACAGCATCCAAACGTTTAAACAGGGCCGCCCGCTGATCGTTATAAAAAAGTTCTTGGCAGGTGATGAGGCGACTCGCTTGCTCTCGGAGGGCCTCGACTACAACAGGGTGTGCATGTCCGAGCGCAGCGACACCTATTCCTGCAGTGCAGTCGAGATACTCGCGCCCGTCAATGTCCCAGACACGCGTGCCTGCACCTCGCACTAGTACAACCGGGCGTTTGTGGTACGTCCCGGATGAGTGTTGGTCTTCAGCCTCGATGATTTGTTTCGGTTCCAATGACCGTTCCTCTACCGGCGAGAGCCTCTTGGACCGGATGTGCTAGCCGTGCATCACCTAGGACGACGCGCCCGACACCGCCGACCAGCGCTTCTTTAACGGCCATCAGTTTCTTTTTCATTCGACCTTTAGCGTACTTGAAATAGTGATCAAGTTTCGATGGGTCAATGTGAGAGATGACTGATGACTCGTCCTCAAGATCGGTCAAGAGGCCAGGTACGTTAGAAAGAATAATGAGGTCACTAGCTCCCAACGCCTCCGCAATTCGTGCTGCTGCTCGGTCTCCGTCGACATTAACAGCGACGTGGTCGTCGCTAATCGCTGGTGGACATACGGCGAGGACGTAGCCGGCATCGTAGAGGACGTTAATCAGTTCCGTATTGACCGATGTAATCTTCCCCGTGTGGTCATCACGCAGCACCTTCTTCTTGCCTTGCTCGACGATTGTTAGGGTGGCCTTTCGTGGACCAGCTAGCAACCGACCATCGAGGCCTGCAAGTCCTATGGCCGGAATCCCGAGGCCCTGTAATCGCTCGACGATACCCTTATTGACTTTACCGCAGTAGGCCATCTCAAAAATTTCAAGTGTGGCGCGGTCGGTATAGCGACTTTCATACCCTGATGCCGAGGTCACAAATCGTGGTGGATGACCAAGTGCAGTTGCTAAGGTGTTAGTTTCGTTGGACCCACCATGCACCAACAGCCACGGATGCTTCTTCGCATGTAGCTCGGCGAGGTCGGAGCAGACCTCCTCATAGCTAATCCCCCGCCCTCCTCCAACTTTAATTACCAGCATCGCGTGACTAGATCGGATGAAGTCCGGAAAATGAAAGTCCGGCTCGTTCGTCCCACCCGGCCATAATATTCATCGCCTGCACTCCGTTACCGGCGGCGCCCTTCATGAGATTGTCGAGCGCGGCGAGAACGACAAGCCGGTCGCTGTGAGCATCACGCTCAAATCCGACATCGCAGTAGTTAGAGCCGACCAGAATCTTAGGTTCCGGATACCGGAAAATACCGTGACGGTCCTTTACGATTCTGATAAAGGGTTCATCGCGGTATGTGGTGCGGAATAGATTCCAGACTGCCTTTGTATCGAGGTCTTGCGTCAGGCGGAGGTGGGCGGTGATCAGGATGCCACGGACCATTTCGATTGCAGTGGCGGAGAGATGTATGGTCGGACTGCCCTTCAAGGAGAGTTCTTGAACAATTTCACCGGTGTGCCGATGTCCAGTCGGTTGGAATGATCGGACGGCACCGCTTCGCTCAGGATGATGCGACGACGCGCTTTCCTTATTGCCGGCTGCGGAAGACCCGACTTTCGCTTCGATAAAGACCTCGTGCTCCGATACAACGCCCTCTCGAAAGAGTGGCAGGAGACCAAGAATTGCCGCAGTTGCTAGGCAGCCTGTGCCGGTAACGTAGCTTGCGTTCCTAATCGCGGTCCGATGTAGCTCTGGGAGTCCGTAGACAAACTTGTCAAGCACGGGCGGGTTGGTGTGTTCATGGCCGTACCAGGTTTCGTAGGCGTTGGCTGAGCGCAAGCGAAAGTCTGCACTCATGTCGATAATACGTGGGGCTACCGACTGTACTTCACTGAATGTTCCGGCGAAGCTTCCATGCGGAAGCGCAGCGAAAAGTAGATCACATGGTGTGAGGTCGGCTAGACGGCTGAAGCAAAGTGTCGTGCGCCCACGAAGATTTGGATGCGCGGTCGTCACCCTTTTCCCGGCGAGGCGCTCCGATGTGACCTGTTCCACGGAAACATGTGGATGGTCTAGCAGAAGGCGCAGCAGTTCGCCGCCAACGTAGCCCGACGCGCCAAGGATACTAATCTTCATTATACGGTCGGGGCGGAGGTCTCACCGACGGCAAGAGTGTAATCAACGATCCGTTCGTGAATTGGTACACCCGTGACGTCAATACTGTTGCGGAACTCCATCGTATAATTCACTTCATTAACTTGCAGACCGCGCTCGCTCTCGAAGACGTCGACTGCCAGTATGCCGCCGCCGACGGCATTGGCTGCCGCGACGCAGATCTCATTTAGCTCATCAGTCACTGGACAGTTAGCCGTTGTGGCGCCACGTGCGGTATTTGTGATCCAGTGGTCACTCATCCGGTAGATGGCACAGATTGTTTTATTACCCACGACAAATGCCCGGATGTCTCGGCCACTCTTCTCCACGTACTCTTGGATATAAAAGATTGAGTGATGATACGACCCGAGGATCTGCTTGTGTTCAAGAAGAGCTTCAGCGGCGTGCCGGTCGTTCGCTCGGGCGACGAGCCGTCCCCAGGAGCCGACCGCCGGCTTGAGAACGACGGGATAGCCGAGCGTTTCAATGGCCGACAAGGCGGACTCCGGGGTGTAGGCAACGATCGTTTTAGGGGTTGGCACCTGGGCCCGGACTAAGGCGTTTGTCGTGAGTACTTTATCTCCGCAGATATTAGCGACGTCCCAGGTGTTAATGGTTGGCAATCCTCGGTCGTTGAAGAGTTTTAGTGTATGAAGTGCCCGCGCGTGGTTAACGGCGCGCTCAAGAACAATGTCCCAAGGGAAGCTGCGGTTATGCAGGTCGAGGGACAGTTCGCGGTCGTCGATTTTCTCGAAGTCAACGCCACGTTCTCGGAGCGCCTCGAAAATGAGTTTCTCTTCTTTTCGAACGATTGAGCAGAGTACACCGAGTCGCATGCTCTACTCGCCCCAGTCTTCTTCTTCTTGCGGAGCATGTTCGAGGTTAACCGGATCAAGGGACCGGACTTCGAACTCGGTACCGCAGTCAGGACAGTCTACGATCTCACCAGCCTCGACGTCAGGTTTTAGGATGATTTCCGCGTCGCAATCAAGACACTTGGGCATGAAATCTCCAAGCTCTGCCAAAAAAACCCCGCCGACATGTAACTGGAGTCGGCGGGCTTTTTAAAGCAGCGCGTAACGGATCGTTAACGCGTGGGCCTGCATGGCCCGCCGATGTGCGAACACTTCCGCTTTCGAGGATTCTCAGGTCCGTCGGAGTGCACTTCGTAAAAGTTTTGCATAACCTTAGGTCGAGGCGAAGTATAAGTCCGTCGAACTTGGTCGGTCAAGCCGAAGTCCGTCGACCGAGCGCCGAGATCGCCTCCAGCATCACGAAGACAGCGGAGACGACGATCACAACGTCGAGAGCCAGTAACAGGTACTGGGCTGTTTGAAAAAAGTTCCATAGTTGATAGAGCGCTGCTAGCAGGGCTGCGGTCGAAACAAACACCATTGGGATCATCGTGTAGCGAGCGGGCCGCCCGGCTCTTACCAGGACGATGCTGATGACAAGCAGTGTGAGGGAAGCTAGTAGCTGGTTGGTTGTGCCGAAAAGCGGCCAGAGCACCATGCCCCCGCTCAGGTCTGCGCCACCCGCTCCGAAAGCAAGCGTCAAACACGCAGCAACTGCCACGAATGTGGCCACGTAGCTGTTTCGAAGACCGGAAATACCATAGATGGTTCCCCATTCTTGGACGATGTAACGCTGGAGGCGAACGCCGGTGTCCATCGTCGTACCGGCGAAGAGTACCGCCATCACGGTCAGCAGCGTGGCCGCTGTCTCGTGCGGGAGGCCTGAGCCGTCTGACACGATTGTGGCACCTCCTTGGACAAAGGCTGTTAGGCCGCCACCCTCGAAGTTTGTGTAGATCGCCCGCCATTCTCCGAGGGACGCAAATCCAGCGGTCGTTGCGATGATCGCCGCCAGCGCCAGAACCCCCTCACCGGTAGATCCTAGATAGCCAACGAATCGCGCG
>DQEK01000203.1 GCA_003533545.1 Acidobacteriota bacterium
TCCCAGCATGAAGGTTGAGTGGTCCAGCAGCGAACCGTCCCCATCCGTTGTCGAATCAAGGCGATCCACCATGTAGGCGAACAGAGACACGTGGTAGGCATTGATTTTTGCCAGTTTCGCCAGCTTTTCGGGGTCGTTCACGTGGTGCGAGATTGGGTGATGCGGCTCCGGCACTCCGATCTGCGGGTAGGTACGTGTGCTCGCCTCCCTCGCCATCTGGAATGTAATGACCCGTGTCAGGTCAGCCTGCAAGGCCAGGACTTGTAGGTCGTACATTAGTTTCACGTGGGCTTCCCACTCACCGGGGACGCTGGTCGGACGACTGAGATCCGGGAGCGGTGAGCCAGCTGCTTGCTGTTCAGCCAGCTGAATCCGGCGTTCGACTTCGCGTACCGTGCTCACGTACTCCTCCATCTTGGCACGGTCGCTATTGCCGAGCTGTTTCTGCAGCTTTGACATGTCGTCGAGCACCCAGTCCAGAATGCTGGTGTTCTTGTGCATCTCGGCTCGACGCTGTTCGGGGGTGCCGCCGTCCCCGAAGAGTCGCTCGAAGACGACTCGTGGGTCGGCTTCGGTCGGTAGCGGCGACGTGGGGGAGGCCCACGACAGATTGTTCTGATAGACGCACGCATAGCCGTTGTCGCAGGAGCCCACCTGCACGATCAGGTCGGTGCCGAGCTCAAGTGACGGGATGGGTGTGTCGGTGCCGATCGCTTGCGCGGCGATCTGGTCGACGGTGGTACCCAGTTCGTAGTCGCTGCCCTCCGTTCGCTTGCCCTTCAGACAGCTCAAAAATGCGGCGTTCGACGACGCGTGATTGCCGGTGGTATGGGCGTTCTCAAGCGCCATGTTCGTGACCACGGTCACGTTGTGGAGGTGAGGGGTGAGGGCCGCGAGAGACGGCGAGAGACTGGTCAGCGCACCCATTTCCTTTGGGGTCCAGGGTGCCGGGTTCATGCCCATCGGGATAAAGACGTACCCGAGCCGACGCGGCGTGTTCGCCACTGTGGCGGCTTGGGCGGTCAATGCGGGCACCATGGAATCGAGCAACGGGAGCGCGACTGCGGTGCCGAGCCCCTTGAGGAACGTACGGCGCGGGAGCGCCATCTTTGTGATCATCATTGTTGCGACCTCCGCATCTGGAACGGCGTGCTCTCAACGATCCCAAGCACAAGGGCAGAAAACCGGTAGTCCTGTTCGGCCGCGTCACGTTCGACGCGTCGCACCGCGGCGCCGTCATGGTGATCGAGACCGCGGCCGAGCGCATATGTCATGAGCTTTTCAGTCATGGTGCCAACGAAAACTTCTGGGCGGGCCAGTACCGCCTCCCGCAGACCATTGATCCCGTCAAAGCTGCCTCCGCCGGGGATACTGCCAGCGGCGTCGATGGGGGTCCAGTCTTCGTTGCGATCCCGCCAGCGGCCGATGGCGTCGAAGTTTTCCATCGAGAGACCAGCGCCGTCCATTAGTCGATGACAGGAGGCGCAGACTGGATTCGCGCGATGTTGTTCCATCCGCTCCCGCATCGATTGTGCGGCCACCCCGGGTTCGGGCTCTTCGAGCGGGGGAACGTTTGCGGGTGGCGCGGGCGGCGGCATGCCGAGCACGTTTTCAAGCACCCACTTGCCTCGTCGCACCGGCGACGTGCGCGTGGCGTAGGAGGTGACGGTCAGGAGGCTGCCATGGCCAAGCAGGCCACGGCGAACACTATCGACAGGGAGCTCGACACGACGGAAGTGATTGCCATAGACCCCGGAGATGCCGTAGTGCTCGGCAAGGCGCTCATTGAGGAATGTGTAGTCAGCGTTCAGCAGACTCACCACACTCCGGTCCTCGGCGACAATGTTGCCAAACAGCATCTGTGTTTCCCGCCGAAATGCGCTGCGCAGGTTGTCGTCGAAATCAGGAAACAGGCGTAGGTTGGGTTCGGCGGAGTCCAAGTTGCGTAGATACAGCCACTGGTCAGCAAAGTTTGTTGTCAGAGTTTCAGCACGCGGGTCGGCCAGCATGCGTCGCACCTGGTGTGCAAGTGCTGCACTGCCGTCTCTGAGCTGCCCAGCCTCGGCTGCGTCGAGCAGCTCGTCATCCGGAATGCTACTCCAGAGAAAGAAGGAGAGCCGGGAGGCCAATTCAATGTCGCTGAGTTCGTAGGCGGTACCGGCGGGTACACCGTCAGGGTCTCGCTCGATTCGGAACAAAAATTCCGGACTCGTCAACAGCGCCCGAAGTGCCAATTCGATGCCGGTGTCGAAGTCACCGTTAGCGCGGCCCTGCTTGTAGAACGCCAGTGGCATCTCAAGGTCACCGAATGCCACAGGGCGCCGGTAGGCGCGCCGTGCGAGAGTCGAGATGATGGAGGCAGCGCAGTCCTCCTCGTCGGCGGTCGTGGTCGGTTGGCAGGTAAAGATTCGGTTCCGGCTCGGAGTGCTGCCTGCCCCGGTGGGGTCGAACGGACCACTAATCGACACAGAATGAACTGCGGGTTGTTGCCGGGGATGCCGATCCTGATTGAACTGGGCCTGATACGGTTGACGCTCCGTTTCGATCAGTGCCGAGTTCTTCTGCAGGAACGCTGCGCCGATAGCGTGTGGCCCGGCTGGAATCTGGGCCCTGAAATTCAGGTGCTTGTCCACGTCCTCATCCGCGTAGTAACTACCGAGCCGATTGCGGTTCGGCACGACCGTGAAGAGGTCGAGGCGGTCCCCATCTAAGGTCATTTCCAGTACGTGGGTCTCCCGCAGGCCTTCCACATTCTCGTTCCGGTTGCGCGCCAGCCGGACCTCGATTTCGTATTCGCCGTCAAGCGGGAACGCGTGTTCTACCTCGGTGCCGCCTCGCGTGCCAAATGGGAGTCCTTCGAGGTGTCCTTCTTGGGTCAGATCAGGCCGCAACGTGATCACCCTGCTGCCCGGTACAATTGCCATACTCCCAACAGCAAGCCGGCTGATCTTCTGGGCCGCGGTGAGGTAACGCTCCATCAGGGTCGGGGACAACTCGACGACCCCGATGTTGTCGAACCCGAAGCTCGCGTCGTCGCGGGGCAACAATGAGGCAACATCAACATCGAGGGCGAGTAGGTCGCGGATGGCGTTCCGGTACTCCGTGCGATTCAAGCGCCGAAAGGTCTCAGTTCGGCCAGGGTTAGGGTTGGTTTCGGCGAGCGTGTCGAGCTCGGTTTCAAGGTACGTAATCAACCCGCGATAGGCAACTTCGTCTGGGCGAGGAGCCCCATCCGGCGGCATCGCGCCAGCCCGCAGCTTGCGAAGAGCCCGCTCCCACAGATCGACGTGGCCGGAGATTTCATCGAGCGCGGCCCCTTCTAGTGAAAGTCCGCCTCGCAGGGCGCGGTCGTTGTGGCACCCCAGACAGTACCTGTTGACTAGCGCTTGGTCAGTGTTCTCGACCCCAGGGGCGCTTTGTTGTGCACGGGCATCGGTCCCGACATACAGGAAGGTGAGCGTCGCCACGAGGAGCGCGCCGACCGTCGATCCGAGCCCGTTCTTACGCATCGCGACCTCTTAGCTGAGAGTGTACAATCCTACGGCATATCTTACACGCCGCACCGGGAAGAGTCACGGCGGTTGTCGGTTCTTGGGCCCGTCTGGTTACGCAGAATTAACTGGTTTGTAACGCGTGTGAAACCCTGCCTCCCTAAACTGTTTTTATGAGTAAACCCGCGAAGATTTGCTTTGTCGTTCTGCGCGTGTGTCTCCTGGTGCTTTTCGGAGTCGGGTTGCTGGTGGTACAGCCTGTAGTGGTTGCAGCGCAAGCTGGGGGCGCTCCCGCCCCGTGGTATGAGCGCATTCAACTCGGGGGTGATTTCCGGTCACGGTATGAGGGGTTCTACCAGGAGGGGCGCGAGACGCGGCATCGGAGTCGCTTCCGCCTGCGCTTGCGTATCGACACGGACGTCAACGACGACACGCATCTGCAACTCCAAATCGCCAGCGGTGACCCTGGCACCCCGGTGTCAACCAATCAGAGTTTCAAGAGCTTCTTCCGCCCCAAGCCGTTTAACCTCGACCGAGCCAATATCCGATACAACCCATCTGGCGCGTCGGCGCTCACCCTGGCAATGGGTAAGTTTGGGTCGCCCATGACTCGGACCCAGATGGTCTGGGACGATGACCTGAACTTTGAGGGAGGTTACGAGCAGGTCGCTTGGGATGCAAGCGACACAGTGGACGTGACGCTGTTGGCCTTGCAGACCGCGGTCAACGAGGTGAGCCGAGACGAGGATTCCTACATGCTCGGAGGTTACGGAGAGGTGGGGTTCTCGTTCGGATCCCACCGACTACAGGTGTCGGTTGCCGATTACGCTTTCGGCAATGTTGACCAGGTTGCCGTTGGCCGGGCTACGGGGCCGCTGAGCAGTCTGCTTACCAACTTGGTCGATCGTGATGCAGACGGCAACGTCATAGGGTTGGTGTCGGATTTCAATATGGTCGATGCCATTGTTCAGGCTGACTTTGATACCGGTCGTGGTGATTACCCGTTACGCCTGCTGGCCGAGTATCTGCGCAACACGAAGGCGGCCTCGTCTCAAGACACCGGTATCTGGGTCGAGGCGGAGTATGGTGGCTCGCGTACTCTGCGCACCTACACGCTAGGTTATACCTATGGGTGGGTGCAGCAGGAGGCGTCGCTGTCACCATTCGTTTTTAGCGATATGCCTGGTACGAACATCCAGTTGCACATGTTGAATTTTGCGTATGTTCCGCTGCCGAACTTGTCGCTAGACTTGACGCTCCACATCACGAAGCTCCTTGAGGTTGAGGCCGGTACGAGTAACAACTGGCTAACCCGTCCGCACATTGCCGCCATCGTACGGTTCTAGCGGGCACCGACTGCGTGCCGCCGCGCCTTGGGTTTGGCCTCTGGAATCGGACAGCGGGAGTGGGATCAGGGTTGGACGCTGACGGTGAACGTAACGTCCAGTGGCGTGTAGAGGTAGCCGTCGTCAGCCATGGCGCGCAACACGTAGGTGCCGGGAGCGCCGAAACTGGCGGTGGTGGTGACGCGCCCGTCCGAAGCCAACTCAGGGGGGGCCCAGCCGGGCATGCGGTCGTCGATGCCGGCCAGGTGCCAAGGGTCGAATGTTACCGGCCCGGGCCCGCGCCACCGGAGCCACGCGACCCGCAAGCCTAGTCCGGTGCGGCGGCCGAATCGCCCAGCGCCGAACAAAGGTCGACCCGAGGCGTCGACATCGATCCGGGAGTCTCGGGCACCTCCGGTTGCGCGCGGCGTCGGTATGCCGTCGTCGCCGATGCGAACCGTCAGGTCGACTGGCTCGCCGACCTTGGCGCGTCGTGCGGTATCTCCGATCAACTCGATCGTTGGGGGTTGATTGCCGTCGGCGTACCCGCTGCCAGCCCGGTTCTCGGAGATCACTTGGTCATTGACTTCCCACACGGGGAGAAGCGACCCGTAGGCCGTTTCGGTCGCACCGGCCGACGTGAGCGTCCACGCAACGTCTCGATCACCCCAGTCGGCCGGCACCTCCAGGCTGAACAGGAATCGGTGTCGGCGCGGGTAGAAATAGCTAGGTTGTGGCTGACCGAGCTCGGCTGGCTCGATCCGGTTGTCGACGCCGAGCGGGATGTGCAATTCCTCTCGGTAATTACGGTTCAGGTATCCGAAATAGAACGTGAACGACCCGTCTTGATTGCGAGCCCATCCTTCGAAGGCCGGCACAACGTTCTGGCCGCTCAGATACTGAAGGTTCTGGGCCGGCGCACCGGTGGGGATGGCCAGCGCACCGGTCAGGATTGCCCCGCCAAGGGCCCTCGCAAGACAATCCGGTGCATTCATCAGTCGTTGCTGCGCTTCATTTGCCGGTCACGGACACGTTGTTCGAATTCTTCGTCCGATAGATAGAAGATGTTCATCCATGTGTGGGACATCTCGTCCATCGAGCGGTTGCCGAATCCGATCCAATTGCGCGGGTCCGGGTTGTAGCGGTTCTTCTCGCTGTTGTCATACCAGCTGATGAGGTGCAAATTGGTGCCCTCCGGAAGCAGCGGCTGCACGCCTTCCTGGTAGGTGTAGTTGAGCATCCAGGCGAAATTGTGCTGCGCGCAACTGAGCGTTTCAACGAGTCCGCTCGGATAGATGGCTTCGACGCATTGTCGTTTTCCGCGGTTGTGCAGATGGGGTTGAAATGACACCACCTGGGCTGGTTGTCGCAGGAAGTAATAGCCGTCGGCCCGCGCGTTGTCATCACCGGCTGGAATGTCGATGGTGTCGTAGCTGTCGCCCGCGTGCGCGGCGAAGACGACGTGCTCCGGTTCGACGCCCTTGGGGTAGAACTGTAGGCCAATCTGGAC
>DQEK01000431.1 GCA_003533545.1 Acidobacteriota bacterium
CAGGGTCCCCTCCGGCCTGGGGATTCGTCGACTCCCGTTGGCGGTGGCGGGGGAAGGACTCGGTAAGGTGTCAGGCTGTGGCTGCGGGTGCACGGTGTTGTGCTGCGCAACGACAAGGTCACTCGCGAGGCCGACGCTGGCCAGCCACCCCAGCAGTGCGGGTAGCCAAGCGCGTGTTTGCCGTGTCCGCCGTTGGCTTGCCTTCAGCTGTGCGCTCCCATTGTCAAACATCCGAGCGATTCTAGCCTAGTCCACCCAGAGACGTCGGACTCTGCCGCGTACCCGCGGTAGAATTAGTCCCGTACCTGTTACCCGAAGGAGCGTTCGAGCAGTCACGGACCAGCTGCAGTTGGAGTGGCGTTCCCAGCGACTTCGCACTTATGTGAGTGCCGAGGATGTCGGAAAAGTGTGGGCTTCGACCCGGGAGCACCTTCGGTCTGGAACGCATAGAGTAATTACTCGGTTCAATGAACATTCCCTTCGACAATACCTACGCCAGGCTACCGGAACGTTTCTTTGCCAAACAGAAACCTACTTGTGTTCCGGAACCGGAACTCATTCGAGTCAACCGTGAACTAGCGACACAGCTTTCACTCGACACCGGCTGGCTGGAATCGGCTGACGGCGTCGCGATGCTTGCGGGCAACGCAGTTCCTGAGGGTGCCGAGCCGATCGCGCAAGCCTACGCAGGCCACCAGTTTGGTGGATTCTCGCCGCAACTCGGCGACGGTCGCGCCATCCTACTCGGCGAAGTCGTTGACACCGGCGGCGCACGTCACGATCTGCAATTGAAGGGTTCAGGGCGCACTCCATTCTCACGACGCGGAGACGGAAAATCTGCGCTTGGTCCGGTGCTCCGCGAGTACGTGGTCAGCGAGGCCATGTTTGCGCTCGGGGTTCCCACGACGCGGGCGCTCGCCGCTGTGGCCACCGGCGAAAGAGTAATACGTCAAGAAGGAGCGCTTTTCGGCGCTGTGTTCACCCGTGTTGCCGCGAGCCACATTCGTGTCGGGACGTTTCAGTATTTCCTGGCACGTAACGATATCGATGCGCTTCGACGGCTCGCCGATCATGCCATCGCTCGGCATTACCCGAACGCCGGCGAAGGGCAAGATGCTTATGTGGTTTTGTTGGAGTCGGTTGCGCTTGCCCAAGCGGATTTAATCGCCCAGTGGATGTCTCTTGGCTTCATCCACGGCGTGATGAACACTGACAACACTGCTATTTCTGGGGAAACGATTGACTATGGGCCGTGCGCGTTCATGGATGCTTTTCATGCCCAGTGCGTCTTTAGTTCCATCGACTCGGGTGGGCGCTATGCCTGGGGTAACCAGCCAGACATCGGACTCTGGAACCTTACCCGTTTCGCGGAAACCCTGTTGCCATTGTTGTCGGACGATCCTGGAAAGGCGACCGAAGTCGCCAAGGCCGTTCTCTCCAAGTACCCTGAGCGATTCGAAAAACAATACATTGCACGCTTTAGCGCTAAATTCGGTCTTTCCCCTGAAGGGCCAATCGAACTCATACAAGAGTGTCTCGACCTCCTGGGAACTCACGAGGTTGACTTCACCCTCTTTTTCCGTAACCTCACGCGGGTCGCCGGCGGAGAGGACTCCCAAACGCTGGCTGCGATGTTTTCCAGCGGTGAGCCTTTTGAGGAATGGCTCACCAAATGGCGTAGCGAAGCCGAACCCGCCAAATACCTCGCTGACATGCAGGCAGCCAACCCGGTCCTAATTCCGCGCAATCACCGCGTCGAGCAAGCCATTCAGAGCGCCTACGGTGGCGACTTCACCCCGTTCCACCGTCTCGTCGATGCGCTTGCGTCACCCTATGCTGACCAAGTCGAATATGTTGATTTTGAAACACCACCGCGACCAGAGGAAATCGTTCGTGAAACATTTTGTGGCACCTAGCCAGGGCAGGCGCGGTCACCCATGGGCACATGGCGGGGAGGACTAGATATGGCGACAAGAGGCGACCATCCTGACAACGACCCGAAGGTCGAGCAAGAGAAGGGGCTGAACAGGCGAGACTTCGTCAAGACGGGAGTTGCCGCCGGGTTGGGTTCTGGTGCGTTGTTGGGGTCAGATGAGATGCGCGCGCAGGCCTCGAAGACGGGTGCTACACAGACCACTTGGGACTACGAAGCCGATATTGTGATCGCGGGAGGCGGTTGTGCCGGCCTGACCGCTGCCATTCGTGCGAGGGATTTGGGCGCAACCGTTCTGGTGATCGACCAGAACTTCGATCTCGGAGGCCGGATGCTGCACAGCGCGGGTCGACTGTCGCTGGGTGGGGGTGACCCGGTACAGCAGCGGGACATAAACGGAGAGAGCGACCGGGAGGGGCTCGTCACCGTGGAACCCGTCGAGGATTCGGAGGAGCTCGACGACAGTATCGAGCTTCTCTTTACGGATATTACCGACTGGTCGGTCATCGATCCCAAGGGACAAAGCCCGTACCGCTACAACGAGCGGGAGCTGGCGCGCGCTTGGGCCGAGAACTGTCCGGCGACTCGGCAATTCCTGATCGACAACTACGTTCGGTTTTCGAGAGTCAGCGGCACGCATGGCGGCGGTGGGTTGTCTCGAGCCCGGTTGGCGACCTGCTTCCTCATGCTGGGCGACACGACGGACATCAAGGCGGGAACCATCACGGCGGAAGACGCGGGCGTCGCCGATCGCGAGCGCTCAAGCGCGTTTGCGCCGGTGCGGATGAACAGCGCCAGCCGTTCCGTTGGCCCCAACGCCGTCGCGAACGGTGCCGCGCTCTCCCGGTCGTTGGAGTTCTCGGCCCGGGAGAAGGGGGTCCAGTTCATGCTTCATCGACGTTTTGACGAGATCGTGCGTGAGGAACCCGTTGCAGGGAGGGTGCTCGGGATAAGAGCAGGCTACTCGCCACGGCAGCACCCCGAAACCGGCGAGCCTCTTCAGAGCCTTTGGCAGGATGGCAACATCGACGAACGCCGGGAGACCGTGAGCCTCAGAGCCCGCCAAGCCGTGATTCTTGCGAGCGGCGGTCATGCCGGAAATCCCGAGGTCCGAAGCATGTTTTACCCAGCCATGCGAGAGCCCGCCTTTCCAACGAGTGGTCGGGCATTGCTCGGTCCTGGCGGGCAGGACGCATCAGCACTTATCGCGGGTCTTCGGGTCGGTGCCAACCTCGCGGGCATGCAACAGAACGTCTCGTATTTCACCACGTTCCACAT
>DQEK01000242.1:0-11303 GCA_003533545.1 Acidobacteriota bacterium
GCGTCGTTGGTTTCGTGACGCTGACCACGGCCGCGGCCTGCACGCCATCGGCACCGACCGCCGATGGCTCAGCAGGCGAGGATGCCGAACTGGAAAGGCAAGCACCCGCGGAACCGAACCTACCGGAATTCTTCTTCATCAACCTGCTCCCCTGGGGTGAGGTTGACTTCTCCCGCGGTGAGTTCCCGACGCTGAGTGCCTGCAACAGCCTGGTGCGATCACTGCCAGACTATTCCTTCTATACAACTTCTGAACGGTGCGAACCCATCGGAGATCCGGTCTATTGCACAGCGTGGCAGGGCACTGACGAGCTGCCCCGCCTCGACTGTTTCAAAGGGGTCGGGGGCTGCGAGGTTGAACTCAAACGCCACGACCTACTCGCAGAAAGCGGCGCTCGGACCATTGCTGAGCGGTGCGAGCCCTCTGCACTAGCCGACGCCTGGGCTCGATTTCAGGCGCTGACCCCAAACGATCAGGAGCCTACTGCGACGACCCCGTCGCCCTAGCAGCACGCGCCTCTAGCACCCCAGACGGGTTTTGCGAGCACGACTCGCAAAAAGTGCCTCGCAACGCTCCATGTCCTCGTGTCAGCGCATGGACGCGCAGTTTCGGTCTATGGGCCAGGAATCGGGCCCTCCGTGCTCAAGCGGACACGATAGAGACTGGTGCTCGCCGTCATGTAAAGCGTCCGACCATCGTCACCGAACGCGACGTTGGCTGTCACCTCACCGGTTACGATCGTGCCGAGGTGGGTGCCGTCTGGCGCCATAACCCAGACACCACCAGGACCGGTAGCAAACAGGTTTCCGGCCAGGTCTACCTTCATACCATCGGCTGCACCAGCCGCTACCTGGTCGTTGACGTCGTAAAACACCCGCCCGTTAGACGCCCCGCTCGCATCGAGATCGTAGGCCATCCACACCTTGTTCTCTGCGTCAGAATTGGCCACGTAGAGCGTCGACTCGTCCGGTGAAAGTGCAATGCCGTTCGGTCGCGTCTGGTCACGCACGAGTAGTTCGAGATCTCCGCCTGGGCTCAGTCGGTAGATGCCGTTGAAATCAAGTTCTCGGGCCGGAGACTCCTCAAGTCCCTCGAGGCCATAGGGCGGATCGGTGAAGTAGAGCGACCCATCAGAGGCATAGACGGCATCGTTCGGGCTATTCAACTGCCCTCCCGAAAAATCTTCAACGACGACGCTTCGCGAGCCGTCAGCCTCAAGCCGAGAAATACGCCTATTACCGTGCTCGCAGATAATGAGCCGACCCTCCGCGTCGAGCGTCAACCCGTTAGAACTGACCGACCCTTTGCCGGTTCGGTCACCCTCAAACACCGGATCGATGAACGTTGTTGCTCCGGTCGTTTCGGACCATTCGTAGATCTCGTTGCCGCGAACATCCGAAAATAACAGTCTGGAATTCTGGCGGTCCCACACCGGTCCTTCGATGAAGTTGAACCCGTCGGCCAGTTTTTCGATGGTGGCGTCGGCCGGAATCAGCGCGTCGACACGAGGGTCGAAACGCTGAATTTCTCCAACGGGACTCCCGGCAGGCTGGGCTTCCCCTCCGGCAGTGGCCTGGCCATCCCCCTCAGCCGGCGCAGACAGTTCTTCCCCGCCACAGGCGACGAATAACGCGGCATAGCTCAAAACAACGAGTGATCGGAATCCGGTCATGTTCGTTCTCCACATGCGCAAAGTGTAGCAGCCCTCCCTGACGGCGTGGCAATAGGAAGCCGCGACACACTACTCCAGCACATCGATCATACTGTGGCCGAACGCCGCGCACCTTTCCAAGGCAGCGGTGCCATGCCGGTCTGTTCCGTCAGCGCGTCGGCGACGATGACCGGCACTTGGGTTGATGATTTTCCGTTCTCCAGGGGCGACGCAACCATCGAAGTGACCTTGTCGCAAATGCCCGATGGGCAAGTGACGGGTACGTTCTTCTTGTTCGGCGAGAATCTCGAGACCGGCATCGTGGGACCAGAGGGCGAACCTGGCAGCATCGATCCGGACGGGACATTTGATCTACGCTTCAAGCGAGCCCGCTTCGCTGATTTCCACTATCAAGGGTCTATCGCCCAGAGTGGGCAACAGTTGAGTGGCACTCTATACGACCCTAGATTCTGGCTGCAAATCCCGAGTATGGTATTGAACAAGCGATGAGCCACCATCCGATTGGCCTTGCTTAACAGCGGTCCGACCGGCTTTCGACCGAGCCCTTGCGATGAGTGCGGCGCACACGCACCCAGCACGGCCGCGCTCATCGCAACTGGCGAGCCATCCTCCACAGTCGACCGCAGCCGATGACCAACACGACCTTCTACAAACTCGGACGCTTAGCCGGCGCCAAAGCCCGTAAGGTCCAGTGGATGTGGAATTCTCTCACCGGCGACGACGAAAAGGCGATCGCCGCTGAGTATGGCGTCGGCCAAGAAATGGCCACCGTGGTCCGCGAGCAGAGCGGTATAGAGCCGGACCCTGAATTGCGGCTGATCCTCGGAAACATCCGAGACAGACTCTCGGGCGTCGTTCGAAATAAGCACCACCGGTTCACGATCGGACTGGTGCGAGACGAACTACCCACCGCATACGCTCTTCCCGGGGGGTTCATCTTCGTAACACGACCATTGACCACGCTCTGCGAACACGACGAGGACTCACTCGCCTTCGTGGTCGCGCATGAGATGGCTCACGTCATCCGCCGACACGCCATTCAGCGAGTCCTCCGACAAACGGCGTTCGCCGCGGCTTCGATGGTCGCGCCGGGCCGAGGGTCGGTCGGCCCCTGGCTCCGCAAGGTTGGTGTCGAATGGCTGGAACGTGCGTACTCCCGCGGTCAGGAATTTGAAGCGGATGCGCTGGGGGTCCTCTTGACCAAAGCCGCCGGGTTCGATCCGGCGGGAGCGGAGAGGCTGTTCGAGCAACTTCAGACCCTCGACAGTAAAGCTGGTGGTCTCGGAGCGTACCTGTCGACACATCCTCCTGTCGGCGAACGCATCGCAGCCCTGCGAAAACAGACGTAATGGAGACTGGCAACCGGCGGCGGAAAGTGTCAGTCCTCCGAGGCGGATTTCTGAGCGTCGATGGTCGACTGGTTCAGCTTGTCTCGCACTGCGGCCTTTAATTGCGTGATCCCTTCCCGTTGGTGTTTGTACATCTCCAAGAAGTAAGCTGCATCAGCTTGGATTTCGCGCAATTCCGTGTTCGCGATCCAGTCACCGGCGGCAGTCCGACCGGCAATGTCTCGAGCGATGTTTGTCTGGTCCAATACCTGCGCGGTGTCTTTCTCCAACACCTCAAGGGTCGCATCAACGAGTTCCAACAGGCGTCGCTCGTCGATCGATGAGGCCAGCTCGCGCAATGGTGCGAGACGTTCGGGACCCTTGTCAGTCATGAAATTCACTCGCATAGTCCGCCAAGCACACGCCCCAGGCGGCACGTTCAACGCGGTTACGCCACACCCCCCGCACCACTACATCAAGCGCGCGGCCAGACCCCTCTCTTCGCCGACCGCCGCACATTTTTGACCGCGCGACACAGTATGCCACCCCTTTGACACGATCAACACGCCGAACCCGGGTCCCACGCCGACGGCACGACTATAATGGCTTGGATGGACAAAGTCCTGCGAACCATCGCGCTGGGTTGCATGCTCTCAGGGTGTACCCCAGCGGGGCAAGGCCCCGTGGCGGGAGCGGAGCGGGCGGCGCTCGATGTTGGGCACCAGTCCAAGTGGCGGGAACTGCGGGTCTCGGGCACGACCGACCTCCCCGATGGTGCCGTTCTCTCCTACCGGGTCACGCACGCGTTGACCGATGAAATAGCACCCGCCGAATGGCCGGCGAAAAACCTGATCACCGATGGCACCGCGATCGTCCAAGCGGGTCAATACTGGGCTGACCTCAACACGACATATTGGCCCGCAGGTACGGTTCGCATTCGCGTGGAATTCCCCGTCGTACCTCAGCCGGGCTCGGTTCAATCAGTGTACGGCGAGTTCGGCGAACGACTGGAAGGTGACAACGTCTCGTCACTCGGTTCTTCGAAGGTGCTTACGGCCGAGCACGTGTTCGAGTGGACTCGGTAACGTCGCGACATCCGTGTCTTTCTTCCGCCCCACCATCGACTCACTTTCCCCCTACGTGCCAGGCTTGCAGCCGGCAGCCGGGGTTTCTGTCGTCAAATTGAATACCAACGAGAACCCGTACCCGGCCAGCCCGCGTGCGCTGGAGGCACTCCGGCAGCTGGACCCCCAGCGACTCCGGTGCTATCCGGACCCCCTCGCCGACGAGTTCCGACAGACCGTCGCGACGGTCTTGAATCTCGATCCCTCCTGGGTTCTGGTTGGTAACGGGAGTGACGACTTGCTGACGATGGTGGTGCGCGCTGCGTCCGGGCCGGACCTGCCAGTCGTGTACCCCTCGCCTACCTATGTGCTTTATCGCACGTTAGCGGAGATCCAAGACGCACCGGTTGTGGCGATACCGTTCGATGATCAATTTTCGCTTCCGGTCGACGAACTCATCAACGCATCCGGCGCCGTGACTTTCGTCGCCAACCCGAACAGTCCGTCGGGCACGAAAACCGAAAACACGCAGCTGGCTCGGTTGGCCGACACCGTTGACGGGTTGCTGGTCATCGACGAGGCCTACGTCGCGTTCGCCGACGACGATGCGCTCGCGCTCGTGGCGGAGCACCCGAACGTCATCATTCTCCGCACACTCTCGAAGAGCCACGGCTTGGCCGGGCTCCGACTCGGCTTCGCCATCGCCCAACCGCCAATCATCGCAGGACTCGCCAAGGTTAAGGACAGCTACAACGTGGACGCCGTTGCCGCGCACGTCGGTGCCGTCGCACTACGCGACACCGTGTACACCTCGGAGGTCGTCGAGCGCATAAAGAACGACCGCACCCAGCTGGCAACAGCTCTTCAAGGGCTCGGCTGCCACGTGTGGCCGAGTCAGGCCAATTTCCTACTCGTACGCCCACCGCAGGCCGACGCGAAACGGGTACATCAGGACCTCGAGACCCGAGGTGTTCTTGTGCGTTATTTTGACGACCCCGCGCTGGCGACCACCCTACGCATCACGATCGGCACGAGCGACCAGCACGCTGTACTCCTCGACTCGCTTCGGACAATCTTAGGTGGAGACGCTGCCGCCACTACCGGCAACGGCCCATGAGTGCTGGAGAAACCAACCCATGACACGCATCCACATCGTCGTCCTCGCTGTCACTCTCTTGTTCGGTGGATACGCGGAAGCTCAGCCGTCAACCGGAGACCTGTTCGACCGAGTCGACCACGGTTTCGCCGATAGTAATGGGGTGCAAATTCATTACGCCACGCTGGGCTCAGGTCCGCTCGTAGTCTTTGTACACGGGTTCCCAGACTTCTGGTATCTCTGGCGGCACCAGATGGAGGCCTTGTCATCCGAGTATCAAGTGGTCGCGATTGACCAGCGCGGCTACAACCGGAGCGACAAACCAAGAGGTGTCGCTGAGTATGCGGGCACGCGATTGGCCGCCGACGTGGCGGCGGTGGTACAGCATTTCGGACGCGATGACGCAACAATCGTTGGGCACGATTGGGGGGGCTTCGTCGCTTGGCAGGTGGCTATGATCTACCCGGAGCTAACCAAGAATCTGATCGTCTTCAACCTACCCCATCCACGTGGACTTCAGCGTGAACTTGCGACCAATCAGCAGCAAAAACTGAACAGCGCCTACGCACGCCGCTTCCAACAGGAGGGTGCTCACCTGGCACTGAGTCCAGAAATGCTCGCGCAGCGGCACGCGGCCGACCCAGCCGTGCACGCTCGATATCTCGAGGCCTACCGGCGCTCTGACTTCGAGGCGATGCTCAACTACTACAAAGCTAACTACCCATCACCACCCTACCTTGAAGACACAGACCCGGTCACCCAAGTTCAAGTGCCCGTTCTGCAATTCCACGGACTCGACGACACGGCTCTGCTCGACGACATGCTCAACGACAGCTGGAAATGGATCGCGCGAGACTTGACGCTCGTGACGATACCCGACGCTGGGCACTGGGCCGTAACCGAACGAGCCACCTTCGTGACCGACATGATGCGCAACTGGCTGACGGTCCAAGCCTCACAGTAGTAGACCACCGCCCGTCCCACCAGTAGAGGCTGATCGTGTCCGGGACTGCAGCCGGAGCACCGTACGTCCGATACCACGGACGTCATGGTGCGATTCAACAATCGGAACCGACCGACCGAAGAGCAGCTTACTGTCTGGTGTGAGCCGAATGAAGACGGCTTTCGTCTGAAAAGGCGGGAACCTAGTGGGCATGTGCACACCCAGCGGTTTTCCAGTCGCTCGACCCTCTACGACGCCACGGTGCGGCTGCAGGTAGAACTGACGGAATCAGGCTGGCAACCCGTTGTCGACGCGGCGCTGCCGGCCAGTCGGCAGCGCGCAGTTCGCTCCGGTCAGTTTCATCGATAGACCGTGTGCAACCTGGGATGTCGGGTCTGTTCCCGAGCAGGACGTCTCGCCTGATGGCGTTGCGCTAGTGTCACTCGCAATCAACATCGCGGTACTTCTGCCCCCCGCAACGAGGACGGAGGTCGTACGTCTCAACGCGCGGTTCTCTGACGCCGGCAACAACGGCTTCCGATTCACCGTCACTCATCACCCGCACCTCACCCTGGGTCAGCACTTCATCGACCCAACGCGACTTGATGAGGTGTGCGCCACCGTCGAAACGGCATTGTCGAAGCACGTCCCCTTGGCTCTGCAGGTCACCGGCGCTCGTTCCGGTCGCACGGCGCAGGTGCTCACCGTAACCCCCACGCCAGCGCTCCAGGCACTGCACGAACACCTGCTGGACGCACTGGAGCCGTTTGAGGTATTTGGTACGGTGGAGTCATTCCAAAGCGATGACCCCCCTCCGCGCACAGCCGACGTCGCATGGGTAACTCAGTTCCGTCATGACTCCAGTTACGCGAGGTTCGATCCCCATATCACCGTCGGCATCGGCTCCGTTCCGGTGACCACCATGCCGTTTGAGTTCACCGGTCACGAAATTGCCGTCTTTCGGCTGGGACGATTCTGTACCTGCCGCGACCAGCTGAAGCGGTGGACGCTATAATCTCGGCTCACGCTTGTCACGCCGTCTCGAAGGAGGTCCCGTGAAAGTACCCACTCTGGTCGCTGCCCTCGGCGCGCTGTCCCTCGCGGCGTGCGGGAACTCGGACACTCTCGATCTTGACGTCTCGGAGGCAGTCGACACCCAAGCTATACAGACACCGTTCACCCCGCGTGAGGTGGTGCCAGGGGATATACCGTCCGACATTCAAGAAGACTCCTGGGCCCGACTCCCGACGATCGCGCGAGAGTCGTTAGACGCTGATGCGCAGCGCGTGTTCGACCTCATCGTCAACCCAGACAGTCGCTACGCAGGAGGCCTGCGCGGACCAATAGGCATGTGGATGTACAGTCCGCGCATGGCCGAACACATCTTCCCCGCCAGTACCTACCTTCGCTACGGAACGGACGGCACCCGGGACCAGCGGTTGACGGAACTCGCGATCCTGGCCACCGCGCGAGAGCTCGACAGTCAATACGAATGGTCGGCGCACGAGCCGGCAGCGCGCACCGCGGGCCTCGAAGACGAGATCATCGACTTCGTCCGCTTCAACCAACCCTTGCTTGAAGCGAGCACCGTGCCAGGTCTTGGAGCCCCCGAGCGCGCCGTCATCCAAGTAGCACGTGAGTTGATCAATGAACCTAAGCTGAGTAGTGAGGCATTCGCCGAGGCCCAGGCGCTTTTCGGCAACGAGGGGATAATGGACCTGGCCGGTCTCATCGGTTACTACACCTTCGTGAATTACACTCTCAAGACGTTCGACGTGCAACGCACACCGGGCAGCCAGTTACTGCTGCCGCTTCCCTAATCGCCCCGCTGGGCGCGGGCTCGTCATGACACCAGCCGCGCCCCCAGGTATAGAGACACGGTCGTCATAGTACCGACCACCGGCAAGAGCTCACCCTCTATACTGGGTTCTATAATGCCGTGGTTGCTGCTAGCGCTCTGCGCCGTGGGGTTTTGGGTAGCCAGTTACTTTACCGGTGTGGCTTACCGTTGGCTCAAGCCAGAGACGCGCTGGATTCCGACGTTCTGCCGAATGCCGAAAGACACGTGCGCATCAATCATCTTCGCCCCACAAGCCCGCGTCTTCGGTGTTCCCAACTCTGTCCTTGGACAACTGTTTTATCTCACCCTGGCCACCGCCGGCCTAACAGGCGGACTCGACCAGTCGGTTACGCGTTTGCTATTAACTGGGGTCAGTGGCGTTGCAGTGCTCCTCGGCGCCTACCTCACGTACGCGTTGCTGGTGGTCCTGCGGGTGCACTGCATTTTGTGCTACACGTCGCACGCCATCAACTTGACACTTCTGGCGTTGTTGGTCGCTGCCAGCTGAATACGACCGTCAGACGACCGGATGACACACACAGCCAAGGCCGGTTAATCAACCCCAGGCGGATTCGTGGACCGCAAGCGGCGACGCTCACTCACGATGAGTCCATATTCGGAAGCCCGCTTCCAAACCCGATTGGCCATCTCGGTCAAGTGAACCGCCTTGAGCCCGAAGTAAAGGAAGATCGCGCCAGCGGCGCCGACCACCCCCGCCTGAAGCAACGTCACGGTACCGTCGCCGAGTTCTGGCGCCAACTCGCCGAGTCCCTGGTAGACCAGAAATCCCATAACCGCCAGTAATGGACCCGTCACCGTGCGCACGCTCCACGACGCCACACGTGACTCCTTCTCCATCAGTGCCCCAATCGTCCGCAAGCGGTCAAGGGACACCTCGATCCGATCAAAATCAGTCGCAGTTAAGATGTCGCGAAGCGTGATCTGCGCCCGGCAGGCCCGGGCGACACGACGGTCTCCGCGCAGCCACGACAGATCGTTGATAGCGTACGTAAACTCAGGAAACCGTGTCCGAAGCCACGAGAGTAAGCGCTCTCGCCCAGCGTCGGTGTGCTCATGAAGCGTCGACGCGATATCGATCTCTACACGGCGTCTGGACGGAATTAAAACAATCTCATGCAATTCGCCGCTCTCTCGGTCCTCGACGTAGACGGCCGCATGCGGTGCGATGCCCTCATGAAGCATGGCCTCGTGGTCGAGACAGGGCAAGTTCGGCACCGGAGGGGACACGTTGACCCGCAAGCGGTAGAGCTTGACCGCCCGCACGTCGGAAACCGTGGTCAACCCAAGGAGCACGCGGCCACAGACGTCACAAGCCTCCGAGGGCACAGACAAGGTCTCAGCGTTCAAGGCGTCCACAACGCGCTCCCCGTCGACTATCGAGGGCCGACCTGGTGCCATCCGGATGAACTCGTGGGTCCATGTGCGTGTGTCACCTAGACGAAACCTGGGCAGGCGGTTTCCCCAGGAATCGGTTTATGTCGAGCAAAGCCCCGGAAACCGTCCGAGTGGTCCACGATACCACAGGGGTCAGCAGCTCATGATTCATTCGGAAACCTTGGACAATCGCCACGTAGAGCGGGACGTACGGGTCGAAACAATGGCGGCACTTGCCGCACAATGGACACAGCTCACTCCGAGGTTAGGGAATGAGTTTCCCGACCTCATCCGAACGGAAGAACCGCTGAGAAGCGGTTGGGTTTCTCGGCTGAAGTACGGCCAAATTGACAATCTCATCAACAGAACATGGGACTGAACGCCACGTCGCTGCCAAGTCCAGGCCGCCCACCGAAGCGGACGTGACGTCGGTGATATAGTGTTATTAGTGGTTGCATACGAGTGACCGCCCGGAACTCGAGCGGCATACCGAGCATCAGCCCGGTCCTGACAGCCGCCCTAAACTACGAGGTAGGAGAGAGATGCGGAACCCGTCTTTAAATCCGTGCCGTCGCTTGAGCGCGGCGTTTTTGATCGCGTCGCTGTGCCCATTCGTGGCGTCGTTCGTCGTTGCCCCAGACAGCGCCGACCGCTCCGTGCACGCGTCCACACTCACCGTGCAGGACGGAACGATCTGGGCCGGAGTCTACACGGACGAGCAGGCCCAGCGCGGCATGCAGACCTATGAACAAGAATGCGCTGCTTGCCATCTAGACGACCTGATGGGAGACGGGATCGCGCCCTCCCTGATCGGCTCCTCGTTTTTCTTCCGGTGGAGTGACCTGTCCGTAGGTGACATGTATACGGCCATCCGCACCACGATGCCGCAAGGCGCCCCGGCCAGCCTGAGCCCGTCGGGTTACGCCGACATCTCGGCGTATCTGCTTCAAAAGAACAACGTGCCGGCCGGAGACAACGAGCTGCCGTCCGACGTGGACGGTCTTGAGGGCATCACCATCACGGAAGCGCAGTAGACGGACCTGTTGATACGTCCGTCGCGGCCATGCGCTGCGCCGCGCGCTCAGCTTCCTCGTGGCCTGGATAGCTGATCCCGCGACGGTGCAGCTTGAGCGTGTAGATGCTGAACGGCGACAGGCGATGGGACAGGTATACGCTGCCAACCGTCGCAGCCATGAGCGGTAGCATGATGCGATAGTCGTTCGTCATCTCGAACAGAATCAAGATTGACGTGGTCGGCGCCTTCGCGGCAGCGGCAAAAAAGGCGGCCATACCAACCATGGCGTAGGCTCCCGAACCGGCCGTTACATCCGGGAACAGGAAATGGACCAAAGACCCGAAGCCTCCCCCGAGCATGGCGCCCATGTAGAGACTGGGTGCGAACACACCGCCGGACCCGCCCGAGCCAAGAGTTGCGCAATTGGCCAGAAACTCGGCCACGAACAGGCCGATTAACAGCTCCCACGGTAGGCGCACCCATAACGCCGATTCCACCGCTGGAAAGCCAGCACCGTAGACCTCTGGAAAATAACGTAGTGTCAGACCCACCACAAGTCCGCCCACAGCCGGCTTGAGATAGTCTGGGAACCGCCAGGCACTGAACAGATCCTCGGTCTTGTAGAGCGCTTTCACGTACAGAATCGCTGCCCAGCCAATGAGAAGCCCCATCAAGAAGTAGAGCGGTAATTCTCGTCCACTGACCAGGTCATAGGCGGGAGCGGTAAACGCGGGGTAGTTCCCCAGGTACGACCGCGCCACCATACAGGAGCTGAGCGAGGTCAGCAGCACCAAGAGAAAGTCAGTCTGCACGCGTCCGATCAGCACTTCCATGGCGAAGATCGCGCCGGCGATCGGAGCGTTGAACGTGGCCGCCACGCCACCGGCCGCACCGCAGGTTACAAGCGTGCGCACGCGATGCGGGTCCAGCCTCGTCCACTGCCCCACCGC
>DQEK01000242.1:11635-12364 GCA_003533545.1 Acidobacteriota bacterium
GAGCCGATTGCCGAGCCAATCTGAACCATCGGACCCTCGCGTCCGGCGGCACCGCCGAAGCCGATGGTCACCGACGATGTAACAACCTTGACGGTAGCCACCCGTTTGCGAATCTTGCCGCCGTGGTTGGCCAGTGCTGTCATCACCTCCGGCACACCGTGCCCGCGTGCCTCCCGAGCAAAACGATAAATTAACGGTCCCGCGACCAGTCCGCCGATCGCTGGCAGCAGCACGAGATTCGCCGGGCCAAAGACCGCCAACAGCGACGCGAGTGGCCCTTGCGCAAAGTCGGCGATCCATTCGAGAGCGAAGATGAACCCAACCGAGCCGTATCCGGTCAAGATACCGACGGCCACCGCGAGAACAATGAGGTAGTTCTGCTCGGGCAGGAACGAGGTGCGGAAGAAGACCTTGGTCCACCGCCAGATAGGCAGCCGCTCTGACAGCCACCGCCAGAATGAGGACGATCTGCGGCCGAGTCGCGAGGCAATCTGCCTGAACAGTTCAGCAGTAAACCGGGGTGAGGGGGTGGGCATTACTCACCGGGAATCAATGCGAGCATCCGTACGTGATCATCTCGCTGGACGGTCAGAATCGTCGAACCACCCCTCCGCTCAAGTCGCTCAAACACGTTACGAGCGTCCGTCCCCTCGACAACGCGGCCGTCAACAGCGAGCACGGCGTCGTGCAGTTCAATCCCCGCATTCTCCGCGACACCGCCGGCCGCTG
>DQEK01000081.1:0-4407 GCA_003533545.1 Acidobacteriota bacterium
CGACGCCCGCATCTTCATGTCGAATCACGACCTGAAGCTCGTGGCACTGAACGCCCGCACGGGCGCCAGGTATCCAGGATTCGGCGAGAATGGATACGTTGATCTGACACAAGGTTACGGGCGTGCGATCGACGCCTCCCGCATGACCTACTCGTCGCCCGTCGCTGTCGCTGGGGACACCATCATCACGGGTAGCATCGTGCAGGACACCAACATCAGGCTGCGTGAAGCCTCCCCTGGGGACGTGCGTGCCTACGACGCACGGACTGGCGAGATGAAGTGGATCTTCCACACTATTCCGCAAGGCGACGAATTCGGCGTCGACTCCTGGCAGAACGAATCGTGGCGCTACAGCGGGCACACCAATGTGTGGTCGTACATGGCAGTCGATGAAGAGCTCGGTCTCGTTTTCTTACCGACCGGGACTCCGTCCAATGACTGGTATGGTGGAATGCGCCCCGGTAACAACCTGTTCGCAGAAAGCATCGTGGCCGTCGACATCGAGACGGGACAGCGGGTTTGGCACTTCCAGGCGATTCACCACGGGCTCTGGGACTGGGACTTCCCGACCGGACCCAACCTACTCGACATCACCGTCGACGGTCGCGAGGTCAAGGCCATTGCGCAAGTCAGTAAACAGGCCTTCACCTATGTGCTCGACCGGGCGACTGGCGAACCAGTTTGGCCGATCGAGGAACGTCCGGTGCCGCAGGGTAATGTACCGGGGGAGTGGTACTCTCCCACGCAACCATTTCCCACCAAGCCCCCGCCGTTTGACCGGCAGGGAATCAGCATTGACGACGTAATCGATTTCACGCCTGAGCTACGGACCGAAGCCCTCGAAATCATCAACAGCCGCGCCAGGTTCGGACCGATATTCTCGCCGCCAGTCCTCCGTGGCGACGAGAAGCCCTATATCCAGGTTCCGGGTGCCGGAGGGGGCGCAAACTGGCAGGGCTCGGCGGTCGACGTGGAGACCGGTCAGCTGTTCGTATCGTCATCGAGCACAGTGATCGTCGTAGAGGTGATTGAGTATCCGGCACCGGCAACCATCGGATACTTCACCGATCCCTGGGGCGTCGGCCTATCAGGCCCGCAGGGGTTACCGCTGTTCAAACCGCCCTACAAGCGGGTCACCTCGCTCGACCTGACCACCGGCAATCTGGCCTGGATGGAACCACACGGAGACGGTCCGAGAAACCATCCAGCACTCGCCGCCCTGAACCTGCCGCCGCTGGGCGGCGGGGGCGGCATTAGTTCAGGGCCGCTAGTGACCCCCACGCTGTTGATCATGAATCATGGCGGACGCGACTATGACGATATCGCCGCCAGCTCGCGTACCATCAGTGCCTACGACAAAAGCACTGGAAACCATCTCGGTGCGCTGGACCTGCCTGGCGTCCCGGGAGGCAACCCGGTGACGTATCTGCACAACGGCAAACAGTACTTGGTCGTGGCCCTCGGGAGCGGGGACAGCGCCGAATTGTTGGCCCTTACACTGCCCTAGGAATAGAGAGGCACCGTCCGGTGGCACGACGGGCGTGCACGGTACCACTCAAAAAAATCATGGCGGACAGAATCGGTATCAGAGACCTCGACGGTCAGAGTATCGTCGCGCTCGTATCGGGCGGCCTTGACAGCGTGACCTTCACACGATGGGCCCACGACCACGGCGTCACCGTCCATGGTTGCACCGCAAATCTCGGCCAGCCCGATGAAGCAAACATTGGTGACATTGAAACGCGAATGACCCAAGCAGGCGCTGCCACGGTCACGTTGGTAGACGGGCGGGAAGACCTCGCGCGAGCGGGCGTGCTACTGCTAATCTGCGGCGGCAGCTACGAAGGCGGCTACCTCAACACCACCGGAATCGCCCGGGCGGTGACAACCCGAAAAGCGCTCCCGGTCCTCAAGACCCACGGCGTCAACGTGCTGTCGCACGGCGCTACTGGTCGCGGCAACGACCAGGCTCGCTTCCAACTCTACGCAAACATGCTCGACCCGACGATCAGGGTCTATGCGCCATGGCGAGACCCGGAGTTTCTGGCGCAATTCCCCGGACGCGCGGAGATGATCGACTATTGCGAATCCAAAGCCATACCCGTCAGGGCCACGCGCGACAAACCCTACAGCACAGACGCAAACCTGCTTGGCCTAACGCACGAAGCGGGCAAGCTTGAGCAACTCGACGTGGGTCCACGGTTCATTACCCCACAATTCGGGGTGCATCCTCAGGATGCGCCGGACACCACCACAAAAGTCGCCATCGGGTTCGAACACGGTGTCCCGGTGCGGGTGAACGGACAATCCCTCAGCCTGGTTCCGCTGTTTGACTTACTGAACCAGACAGCCGGCGCACATGGCGTGGGAATAGGCTTACACGCCGTCGAGAATCGGTATGTCGGGATCAAATCGCGCGGCGTGTACGAACAGCCGGCGATGCAGCTATTACACACCGTCTACCGGTATATCTACCAGCTCATCCTGGATCGACGGTCATTGGAACTCTACAAGTTTCTTTCCAACATGGTGGGGCGACATATTTACGAGGCGGCGTGGTACCACCCGAGCACCGCAGCAGCCATTCGTGCGGTTCGATCATTCTCAGACCAGATCGAGGGCGAGTTGACGGTGGACCTCTACAAGGGACACGTGGACTTCGCGAAAGCCGATTTTGACTCGGTGTTGTACTCGCCGGAAAACGCGTCCATGGAGGGGGTCGGCAGCTTCGATCATAGGGATGCGGAGGGCTTCCTTGCGGTGCTGGGCGTGTCGGCCAAAGGGCTCCACGCCTCGAATCAGATCAGATTCGAGGACTTCGAGCTGTAACGCGCTCCTCGACTAGATGCCCGCTCGGACTTCCTACACCATCTTCGCTTGGACGACGTTAGCGTTCACCTTGCTAGTGATTGTTTGGGGCGGGTACGTCAGCGCCAGCGGCGCAGGTGACGGCTGCGGCGACAGCTGGCCACTCTGCGGCGAACTCTTGGAAGCGTCGACCCCGTCAACATCGGTCGACACGCTGGTGGAACTCGCCCACCGCCTGACCAGCGGGCTAGCCTTGCTCGCGGTGGTCGCCCTGACGCTCTGGTCTCGGCGTCGTTTTCGTCCCGGTCACCCGGCCCGGTACTGGGCGGCGATGGGTCTTTTTTTCATGGTGATCGAGTCGTTATTCGGAGCGGCCCTGGTGATCTTCCAGTTGGTCGACATGAACGTCTCGTTGGCCCGCGCGCTGGTGCAACCGGTCCATTTAACCAACACCTACCTGCTGATGGGTGCCCTGGCGTCTGCCGCCTGGTGGTCCGAACCGCGTCGGCCAGCGTCCGGGATGAATCCCCCCCAGACCACGCGACTTGTCGTAACCGCACTCGTCGCTGTGATCGTGGTCAGCGCCTTGGGAACAGCGGCCTCACTCGCGTCCACTGTCTTCCCATCAGAGTCATTTCTAGACGGGCTCAGGAGTGACTTTAGTCCAGACGCGCATTATCTGATCAGGCTTCGAGTTTGGCACCCCGTTACAGCCCTCGGCCTCGGCGTTTACCTCTTTTGGCTCAGTCGACACCTGGGGCAACAACGCCCGCAGGGCACGCCTCATGTGGTTACCGGAATTTTCGTGACGCAGATGGGTGTAGGGCTGCTCGACGCCGCGCTGCTCGCGCCGATCGGGGTGCAGATGATGCATTTACTTTTAGCGCACCTCATGTGGCTCAGCGTATTAGCACTCTGGCTCGATCTCACATCCGAGCCAGCGATCCATACGCGGTGATCCTCGACGGCGACAAGAACTCCCACGCACTACCAGCGAGGAGTAGGGCTCAGCGTCGAGCATGCACGTTGCAACCGACCTAATCAGCAAGGCGGAGCCCAAAACCGCAGGATCGGCGCTAACGACGCAAACGAGCGGGCAAGGGCAATGATTCGCCCACGCTACTCGGCGGTGCCGTCGAGCAAAGCATAGATCCGCTGAACCGCCTCCAAATTCGCCCCGGCCTGGTTGACGCCCAGCGTGTCCCCGTGATGCGTCAAATCGACCTGGACAGCGGCCTCTTCCGCGGTGGCACCACCTGCCTTCAACCGAACGACCCCGTCGTGGAGGTCACGGTAATAGGCCTGCACGTAGTCAATTCGCTCAAGGTCCCGAAAACCGGGACCATGCCCAGGAAGCACGAGGTCGATGTCAAGCTGTTTAAGGTTCTGCAGGGTCTGAGCCCATTCGCCGACGTAGCCATCGCCAAGGTAGGAAATCCCGCCCAGCAACATGTCACCAGTGAACAGGACCTTATCTTGGGGAAGATAGATGCCGACGTCACCACCCGTGTGCGCTCGGCCGAAGAAATGAATCTGGATTTCGCGATCGCCTCTGAACAACGTAAGCCGGTCACTCATCGTGACGTCCGGGGGTATCGG
>DQEK01000081.1:4799-14001 GCA_003533545.1 Acidobacteriota bacterium
CGACGCTCGGTCACATCAGTGACGTTGGCCAGACGCGCCTCAAGACGACCCAACGTCCGATCAAAGCGCGCTTTCGATGTGAGGAAAGTATGTTCGTTCATCGGGTCACCCGTCAGTTTCTCGCGGGTGAATTCGTGCCCAATGATCTGAACGTCACCAAAGGCCTGTGCGCCATGAGCGTGGTCATAGTGGAAGTGCGAGTTGATGAGCGTCGTGATTGGCTTGTCGGTGATGGTTCGGATCGACGCAATCAAGGCCCGCGCGGCGGCCGGGGTGATATGGGAGTCGACGACCACGACATCCTCGTCGTTGACGATGACCAACGCGTTACTCATCACGAAGACCGAGCCGGTGCCGACCGCGAAGTAGACTCCCTCGGCGACCTCCTCGAGTCGATGAGTATTAGTTTCCTGCGTCTGAATGGCCGTCTCCGGTGCGGCAACCAGAAGCAGCAGGGCAACGATGGTCACGACGGTCAGTGTGCTGGCACGCATGGCGTTAGATCCTCTGCTGTTGTAATCGGTAGCAACGAACGGGCTTTAGTGCCACTAATATACCGACTGTGGATGCGAAAACGATTCAAAATGACCAACGTTCGGCCGACAATCCTCGGAAACCAGTGAGACCGATGACGCACCAGGCGGCGATATTCATCACCCTCGGAACACTCGCCGGGTGTGCGGGGCCACCCACACCAGCACCTGAGCCGGTCACGGTCACGAATGGACAAGGTGAAATCGCCGGTGAAGTCACGGCAGATGCTGTCATCCTCCAGTCCCGCCTGACGACCGAGGCGGTGTTGGTCGACGGCGATGTTCCCGGCGCACCGGGGGTGGCTCGTTTCGAACTAGCACTTTCCGAAGACTTCGCCGGTTTGACCGAGTCACCGTGGCTCGACGCCACGGCGGAAGACGATTACATCGTTAAGGCACTCATGGACGGACTCACCGCCGGAACACGCTACTTCTACCGGCTACGCTACGGCCAGACACGACGGAATACTCGAGTCGGTCCAATCCGTTCATTCAGCACCCTGGGGGGCGCCAATGACACCTCAGAAGTCAACTTCGTGGTCGTCACGGGCATGAACTACGCGCAGTTCCATGGCGACGGTGCGCGGGCCGGTTCTCTCCAAGACAGAGCGCTCGGCTATCCCGCTCTCGAGACTATTCTCGGCCGGGACCCAGAATTTTTCGTGGCGACCGGCGACAACGTCTACTACGACGTCCCCTTCGCACGGTTTGAACGAACGCAAACGTATCTCCGAAAGAAGTGGCACGAACAGCTCGTGCAGGCGCGTTTCATCGACCTATTCGCCAAAGTCCCCACCTATTGGGAAAAGGACGACCACGACTACCGCTATAACGACTGCGACAACTCGACCGACAACGAGCCGGACCCCTCACCGGAGCTAGGAGCCGCAACGTTTCTTGAACAGGTGCCGGTGGTCGACCCGAACGATCCCAACCCGGTCACATACCGTACCCACCGAGTGTCACGCGACCTCCAAATCTGGCTGACCGAAGGACGTGATTATCGCAGTCCGAATATGACCGCCCCCGGACCGGGCAAGACGCTCTGGGGCGCTGAGCAGCTCGCCTGGCTGCAGAAGACCTTGCTCGAGAGTGACGCCACGTTCAAAATTCTCATCTCGCCGACGCCGATGGTCGGACCGGACGACGCGAACCAGGCGGGCCGCCAGGCCGAGGGTCACGACCCATTCAAGCGCGACAATCACTCCAACCCCTATGGCTTTCAACACGAACGTGACCTCTTCTTCGACTGGCTAGACGAACACGACTTCCTAGACAAGCACTTCTACATCGTGACCGGCGATCGCCACTGGCAATATCACTCGATTCACCCGCGGGGCTTCGAAGAATTCTCGAGCGGCGCCCTCATCGACGCGAACAGTCGGCTTGGCCGCAATCCAGGGGATCCGGAATCAAACGACCCCGACGGGTTGATCGTGCAGCCGTTCAGTTCGCCCGAACCAACGGGCGGTTTCCTCGAAGTGACCGTGACGTCCCGAGAGACCCCCACCGCCGCATTCCGCTGGTTCGACGAACGTGGCGCACTTGAGTACGAGACAATTAAAGCGGCCGGGTTGTAGCGGCACCGAATTCCGGCGGACGACAAACCGAGCGACGGTACATGCTGTTACTGCCCATTATCGACCTCTATTCCTTGGTTGTCTTCGCAGCCGTCGTGCTTTCGTGGTTGCAACTGCCGGCGTCGAACCCGGTCGCTCGGATCGTCGACACCCTCACCGATCCAGCGCTCAAACCGATTCGCCGCGCTTTACCACCAGTTAGCGGCATCGATTTTTCGCCGATGGTGCTCCTCCTTGGACTGCAGATCCTCAAAGGCCTATTGGTCTGACGGCCTTATGAGAGGGTGGAGAGCAGCCCCTTAGGCTCCGGCGATCGGCCATAATTGGGGTGGGCGGGCTTGTGCGTGCGGTGCTCCCTGCCGATAACAAGGGACGGGGTCGTGCCTTCTACCTGCCATTTCGCGGGGGTTCCCGGAGAATGAGGTCGCTGTGTTCGAAGTAGAAAAGTCTGTTGTCGTTGAACGCGAATCCACGTCGCCGTCGCAAACGTGCCGTAAGTGCGACCAAGTGGTGGACCCCGGAGCCTTCGCAGCCGAGCTGCGTGTGTGTACAGGCTGCGGCTATCACAGCCCCCTGACCGCACAGGAATGGGTCGATCATCTAGCGGACCAGGATTCGTTCCGGGAAATCGGAAAACGGTTGTACTCGGCGGATCCGCTCGACTTCAGTGTCAGCGGGCCCTACCGCGACCGGCTCCGGGAGGCCGAGCAACGCACCGGAATGCACGAGGCAGCGCTCGCCGGTGAGGCTAATCTTGACGGCCGGCCGGTGGTACTAGTGTCGCTCGAATTTGACTTCCTGGGCGGCACCATGGGATCGGTCGTGGGCGAAAAGGTGGCTCGCGCCTTCAGAGTCGCGACCCGTCGCCGATTACCCGTCGTCTCGATCATCGCCAGCGGCGGCGCGCGTATTCAGGAAGGCATGCTCGCGCTCATGCAGATGGCAAAGACCGCGGCCGCGGTGGCCGAACATCACGCCTCGCAATTACCTTACATCTCCGTCTTGACCAACCCGAGCTTCGGTGGCACGTTCGCGAGCTTCGGGTCACTCGGAGATATCCTCATCGGCGAGCCAGAAGCCCAAATTGGATTTGTCGGAGCACGGGTCGTCGAGGGCACGATTGCCGAAAAAATTCCCAAAGAGCAGCGGCAGGCGGAGGCTCTGCTTGAGCGCGGCATGATTGACATGATCGTCGAGCGGCCGTATCTGCGGAACCAACTAGCGGTTCTCGTCTCACAGTTAACGCCCAACCGCACCGACACTTGGCCGACCATGCGCCTCGCGCCCACCCCAAAAGCCACCCGTACGGCCGACGAGGTGCTCGCGCTTGCCAGAAATCCATCACGGCCCAGAGCCGACGACTACGTCACCCGGGTATTCCAGGCGTTCAGTCAGCTGCACGGCGACCGCTGCTACGGCGATGACCCTGCGATTCTGGGGGGCGTGGCGTACTTGCAAGGCCACCCGGTCGTGCTCATCGCCCAGTGCGGCCAGATGATGCCCATGCCAGAAGGCTATCGGAAGGCACAGCGGCTCATGCGACTCGCGGAAAAGTGCAGCCTCCCGGTCGTGACACTCGTTGACACGCGCGGCGCGTTTCCCGGACTTGAGGCCGAGCGACGGGGCATCGCCCAGGCCATCGGTGAGAGCCTGGGTACGCTGGCACGACTGCCAGTACCCGTTGTCAATGTGGTAATCGGCGAAGGCGGCTCCGGAGGGGCGCTAGCGCTGGGACTCGCCGACGTCATCCTTATGCAGGAGAATGCGATCTATTCGGTCATCGCCCCGGAAGGCGCCGCGGCCATCCTGCTGCACGACTCGGCTCGCAGCGACGAACTGTTGCCGGCCTTGAAGCTACGCTCACACGATCTCCTTGAGCTGGGAGTCATCGACGACATCGTACCTGAACCGCCCGGCGGGGCTCACCGCGACCCCGACGCCGCTGCCCGCCAGGTGCTTGAGCGCGTGGTCGATCATCTGTCCCGACTGTCAACACTGAAGCCGAAGAAGCTCATCCAGCAGCGGGCGGACCGTTATCGTGCAATCGGCGCGTTCGAGCGTGGCGTCGTGCACCGGGCGCGTGACATCGTCGCGCGGATACAAAAAAGCCAGTAAGGCCTCGTAAAAGCGGCTATGATGCACCCTCGGTGTCGGGAGACCGACTCCGCCGAAACACGGACAATCGACCTCTTGGAGGGCACTATGTCGACGCGCAGCCTGTGGGCGATCGTGGCGCCAATCTTCTTGGCGGCACTCTACCTCACCACGGCCCCAGCGACCTCACGGGCGCAAGAAGCGGCCGAAAACCAGTTCACCACGTCACTCGATATCCGGATGGGTCGAAGAGTCTTCCAGCAACAGTGTGGTCGCTGTCACGGGCGCGATGCCGGGGGCGGCGAACTGGGACCAGATCTGACCCAGGGATTCCGGAACTCCAGCACCGATGCCGGACTGTTCAATATCATTCGCGAGGGGTTGCCCAATACCCAAATGATCGGGATCAGCCGCCGCTCAACCGACCAGTCCGTGTGGATGATCGTTAGCTACCTGAACTCGCTGAACAACACCGAGGACGTAGACCTCGCCGGCAACGCCACCAACGGTCAGCAACTCTTCTCCGGAAAGGGCAACTGCAGTAGTTGTCACATGGTAAACGGCACGGGCGGACGGCGCGGCCCCGAGCTCAGTCAGGTTGGCAATCGTCGGGACCCGGACGAACTGATCAGCGACCTGCGGACACCGAACGAAGACGTAACACCACGCTGGTGGACCTTGCGGGTCACCCGCGATGATGGAGCGATTGTTGAAGGCCTGCGGATGAGCGAAGACACGTTTGCCATGCGACTCATGGACGAAAACGAAGATCTCTGGTCGTTTTCAAAGAGCAACATACGCTCGTATGACCGAGTCAAAACCTCAATCATGCCCGCCATCGGCGACATGCTGACCGATAGCGAAGTCGACGATCTCATTGCCTATCTGTACTCGCTCAGACGGGAGGAAAGTTAACCATGAAACCGTTTGTTACTGTTCTTGCGCTCCTGATTGGTGCCGCGCCTGTCTTAGCGCAGGAAACCGAGTCGCAGCCAGGCACGACCCCGTCGTTTTCACCCGTGACGTGGGAACGCCTTCTGAACGCCGCCGACGAGCCTCACAACTGGCTGATGTACTCTGGCACGCTCGATAGCCAGCACTTTAGCGGGTTAGACCAAGTGCACAACCGGAACGTGGGCGACCTCGAGCTGAAGTGGGCCTATCAGATTCCACAGCTCGACCGGGCCGAAACCGTTCCCGTTGTGGTGGACGGCGTGATGTTCATTACCGAAGCCCCAAGTAACGTCGTCGCAGTTGACGCCGCAACCGGCCGGCAGTACTGGCGCTACAACCACCCGCTCCCGGATGACCTCCGTATCTGCTGCGGCCGGAACAACCGCGGCGTGGCGATCCTCGGCGAAACCCTCTACATGAGCACTCTCGACGCCAAACTGGTCGCGATCGACGCTCGGAGCGGCAACCTCGTTTGGGCCAAGGAAGTGGCCGACTACCGGGCTGGCTACAGCAAAACGGCAGCGCCATTGATCGTCAAGGACGAAGTCGTAACCGGAATTGCCGGTGGCGAGTATGGCATCCGGGGGTTCATTGATTCGTACAACGCTGAAACGGGTGAGCTCGAGTGGCGCGCCGACACGATTCCGGGACCGGACCATCCGGATAACCAGTCCTGGGCCGGCGACTCGTGGCGAACCGGCGGGTCGGCCAGCTGGATCACCGGCGCCTACGACCCCGAACTAGACTTGGTCTACTGGGGAACGGGGAACCCCGGCCCCGATTGGAACGGCGACGTCCGTATGGGTGACAACCTATATTCTGACTCGGCCATGGCCCTGAACCATGAGACCGGCGGCCTCGAATGGTACTTCCAGTTCACCCCACATGACGTCCACGACTGGGACGCCATCCAGGTTCCGATTCTCGCCAACCTAACGATGGAGGGACAGGAACGTAAGGTGATGATGTGGGCAAACCGAAACGCGTTCTTTTACACCCTCGACCGCGAGACCGGCGAATTTCTGGTCGGCAAGCCGTACGCCAAGCAAACCTGGGCCGAAGGTCTCGACTCGAACGGCCGGCCAATCCGCGTGCCCAACACCTTTCCGACGGCCGAAGGCACGGTCGTCTCACCTCCGGTCGGTGGCGGTACGAACTGGTTCTCCCCCGCGTATAGCCCACGCACAGAGCTCTTTTACGTCCAGGCGTATGACGGTGAAGACATCTTTTACAAGCGGGACGAAGACTACGTTGAAGGCGATCAATTCACGGGCGGCGGAAGCTCACGACCAGGTCCTATCGACGACTATCAGAGCGCAATCCGTGCGATTGATCCGAAAACAGGGAATCTGCGATGGGAGTACGAAATCCAGCCTCGCTCCACCGCCGGCATCATGGCCACCGCCGGTGACCTTGTGTTCAGCGGTAGCGTTGACGGCTATTTCTACGCGCTCGACGCGGTGAGCGGTGAAGCGCTCTGGCACATGAATGTCGGCAGAAATGTGCACTCGTCCCCAATGAGCTACGCGGTCAACGGCAAGCAGTTCATTACGATCGCCGCCGGCAACGTCGTCTACACCTTTGGGTTGAGGGACTGACCCAGTGCCGTTTTATTCGTCGGAGGACCTAGCACGCAAGGAACCGATGACCGGCTTCGCGGGCCAGTTCGCCGCGGGGGCCAGCATGACCTCAGTCACGTGGTCGATTGCGGCTGGCGCCGAACTTCCTGAACATGCACACGCGCACGAGCAAGTGTCGCACGTGCTTGAAGGCGAATTCGAAATGACGATCGACGGCGAAACCCAACTGTTGGGTCCAGGCACGGTGGCTTTCGTGCCGTCCAACGCAACTCATTCCGGGCGAGCGGTAACCAGCTGCCGTATCATCGACGTGTTCCACCCAGTGAGGGACGACTATAGATAATCCGCGCCTCACCAGATTCTGGGTTTTGGTTGTGCAGCGCCTCGTGCATGGAACAGCGCCGCGGGCCGTCTGATGCCGATCGTTTCTTCATTGCACGACGGCGTGAAACGGGTGCTTCGGGCGCCGGTTATTTTGGCGGGCTCTGGGCTTTTGGCGTTCGCGTTAGTGCTCCCGCTCAACCTCCTATATCAACCCTCGGGCCCGGACGGTAGCAGTAACATTCCGACCGGTTCGACTTCGAGCCGAGTGCGTGAATGCGCCGGCCCGGCCATTGGCGTCGATCGATCGCTCGGGGCCACAATGAGTGGCTGCGTCGGTTTACTTACCCTCGTGACCGTCGGCCCCACAGGCTCCAACACGCAGTTCCTAACCGGTTACCTGTTGGTGGGTATCTTCGTCCTCTGGACCTTTGTGTCCGGCGGCATTCTAGATAGGTATGCACGTGACCGACCCACCCGCACCGCTGGCTTCTTTTCGGCTTGCGGGGTGTACGGCACACGTTTGCTGCGGCTAGCGTGCTTAGCCACGATTGCCTACGGTTTGCTTTTCGGCCTTATCCAGCGCTGGCTTTTCGACAACCTTTACCCGCTGGTGGTCTCAGACACGACCGTGACAAGCTGGGCCTCTAGCGCCGAAGCCGTCCTCTATTGCGTGTTTGGTTTCCTTGTGATCACGACCAGCCTCATCTTCGACTACGCACGAGTCCGCGCGGTCGTAGAAGACCGGCACAGCATGGCCGGGTCGTTAATCGCCGGATGGCGTTTTGTGCGCCGGCGACCGGGTGCGTGCACCGGACTATTCGCTGCGAACACAATCATCCTTCTCGTGGTGACGTGGGCTGACAGCATCATCCCGCGTGGTGAGCCCACCGCCGGCGTGGTACTGCTGAGTCTGGGCTACCTGGTGACAAGACTGGCGGGTCGACTGCTCTTCTACTCAACCGAAATCTCGTACTTTCAGAGCCAGTTGGCGCACGCCGGCTACGTCGCCAGACCGGCTCCCGTCTGGCCGGAATCGCCTTCCGCAGAAGCCCTCGGCCGGCTCCGATAGCGCTCCGTAAACGTGCTTTCCGCGAGCGTTACGCACTGCAGTCCTACCGCGAGCTATCGCACAAGTGGCAACCCGGAGCGAGACCAACCGTCGCGAAGGGGTACAAATTGCTCGGACGACGCGGAGAGTGCTTTGAGTCGACCTCCAGACACCGCGGTAGCAGGTCGAGTGTCCATCTGCTTAAGGTGGCTGACCCCACGATGCTGGTTATGCCCCAGGCAAGTCCGACACGTTATAGAACGCCGCGATTCCAGGGTAATACGCTCTCGTGCCGAGACGTCGTTCAATGCGAAGTAACTGGTTGTACTTAGCCGTCCGGTCAGTCCGGCATAGCGACCCTGTCTTGATCTGCCCGGCATTCGTCGCAACCGCGACGTCGGCGATCGTCGTGTCCTCGGTCTCACCCGAGCGGTGGGATATGACCGCCGCGTACGAAGCACCTTTGGCCATTGCAATCGCCGCGAGGGTTTCAGACAGGGTGCCGATCTGGTTCAGCTTCACCAGGATCGCGTTCGAGACTGACTCCCGGATCCCACGCTCAAGAATCTCGGTGTTCGTGACGAAGAGATCATCTCCCACCAGCTGAACCTTGGCGCCAAGCGACTCCGTTAGCTCTGACCACCCTTCCCAATCCGTCTCGGCCAAGCCGTCCTCAATAGAAAGAATCGGGTAAGCATCGACCAGACGTCGGCACCAGTCGACCATGTCGGTGGAACTGTGGGTACTGTTGCCGTCAGCCGACAACCGGTAATGACCGGAGACCTTATCGAAGAACTCGCTGGCCGCCACATCAAGGCCAAGATAGACATCCTCCCCGGGCCGGTACCCAGCCCCTTCGATCGCCTGCACTAGGAGATCGAGCGCCGCCTCGTTGGAGTCAAGGTTCGGCGCAAAACCACCTTCGTCGCCAACCGCCGTTTGATGCCCCTGCTCCTGTAATACGGTTCGCAGTCGGTGGAAAATTTCCGCGCCGACCCGAAGCGCTTCAGTAAAAGAGGGAGCGCCCACGGGAATCACCATGAATTCCTGGATATCGACGTTGTTGTCAGCGTGGGCGCCGCCATTGAG
>DQEK01000397.1 GCA_003533545.1 Acidobacteriota bacterium
ACGTCCGCCGCCACCTTCCGCTCCACTACCCCCCAGCGATTCGACCAACGGCACAAGGCTCGCGAGGACCTCATCGAGGGCATCGCTGAACTGCTGAACCTGGGCCAGGACGCCTCTTGCCTGGCGTATGGTCAACTTGCCGATGATCCGGAGGAGCAGCCGCTTGATCGGGTTCCCCGACCAGGTGTCGATCCGGGAGAGNNGCCTCCCGGAGCGCCCTTGCCATGTTGGTGATTGCGTCGGTCCGGCCGGCACCGACCAGGACCTGGTGGATCTCGGTCACACCGACCGGTCGTCGGAGGCAGCGAGGCTCCGATCCAGGCGCTCCTCGAGCAGGCCGATGCGGTCCAGTGCCGTATGCAGGCGCTTGTCGAGGTCACTGCGTTCACGGCCGCCGCCTTCGGTTTCGCTGCCCGCCAGGGACTCGACGATCGGTAGGAGGCCGGCAAGGACCTCGTCGAGAGCATCGCTGTGGCGCTTGTACTGATCGAGGACACCGCGCGTCTGGCGGATCGTGAGCTTGCCCATCACCCTGTGGAGGAAGCGCTTGATCGGGTTCCTCGACCAGGTGTCGATCCGGGAGAGGTCGAACTCGGACTGCGCTCGGAGGTTGGCGACCGCCAGGCGCAGGGCGGTGATGGCCTCGACCTCGGCGTCGAAGCCCTTCAGGATGTGGTGGTAGTGCCGGTCGAGTTGCTGCTCGAGCCCCGGGGGGTAGTCGCCTGCATCGCGGCGTTCTTCGACGCGTAAACGAATCCGCTCGAGGGCTTCCTCGAGGTCGTCGGCGTTCGTGGGCATCGGGTGAGTGTACCGATGGCCTGCGCGCTGGAGTTGAGTTCTTGCGGGGGGGTTACTCCCGGCTCCCCGCGTCGACGCAGATGAACCATCCGGAGAGTCCTTCGGTGCATCCAGAAGCGACCCAATTCTGGAAACTCGAGAGCGACGTCGGAGGTCCTGTGCAGATTCGAGAAATCCAGTCTGTGCCGGTCTCGGGCATGCTGCCCGCATCTGCGCTTTCCATCGCGCACAAGGGGGTGGCATTTTCGCGACCGAACAGCGTTGCGTGGCCCATGATGATCAGCGGGTCAGTCGGGTTTCCCAGGTCGGTAGCAGCAGGTGCAAGAAGCAGGATGATCTCGTCGTCCGCTTGGAGATCGCGTAGGACGAAGATTGGCCGGTTGTCTTCCGTACACAGTTGGGCCTCACCGCATTGGACCGTTCCTGCCGGTAGAGAAGTGGTGAACGAGAGGTCCGTCGGGCCACCTAGCCATTCAAAGTACGCGCGGCTGTGGTGTCCCCCTTGACCGGCGACGATCGTCGCACCGTTCTCCACTCGGTCGAAGAAGCCGCCGGCAATCGCCGCATCGGTGGCGAGTTGTGCGGCGCTCGACAACTCAGTTCCAGGAATTGAACTCAGCCATCCGGTCAGCAGCGAGGCCGCGACCGGAGGACCGTCGCAAGAGTGCTTGACCCATCGGCCAGTCTTCTGTGTAGACGTCAATCCCGACACCGAACAGGTTCTGGTGTGAGTCTGGGTGCCGAAGACGGCCGCCTCGTCAAGTAGGACTAATGGATCTGACGCGTCGGCAGTCTTGTCGGCGATCCGCGCCACGCTCACCAATAACTCACCCGAGGGCGTGAGGATTTCTTTTAGATGGTAGAGCGGCCTGCCCTCAGGACCGCAAAGGCGAAATACGCCGCAGTTGCTCGCGTCTGTGGGTACTTCGGTGAGGTAGGTAATGCCTGTTGGGCCACCTCGCCATGAAACGTAGGCGTCGTTGTAGAACTCGTTTCCTCCGGGAAGCCTGGAGACGACGACCAGGGACTCGTCTTCGATCAGGTCCAGGAAACCCGTCGCAATAGCCGCATCAGTCGTCTCCTGCTGGACGCGAAAGCCGGAAAGTTGCTCTGCGACCCATCGGTTGCCGTTGGTGGTGATCAGCAGAGCGCCACCCACGATGAGACCGACGACCAACGGAGCGGCCCGGGCGGCCCAGGCCGGTGCCGCAGGCAAGAGTCCTTCGGCGGCGACCCGTTTGACTGCCGCAACGACCAGTGAACCCGATCCGGCAAGGAGCATCGCCAGACCGAGGGTCTGAATGAATACGGGAACGTAGGCCAACCCCCAGTCGAGCTCTGCTTGCCAACGGAGAGACAGAGAGATCGGAATAGCGGGGAGGACAAACAACGCGATTCCGAGTCCTGTCAATGCAGTAGAGGATCGTACGGACGGGCGCCATGACTGGCGCAAGAGCAGGCTCACGGCGCCACCTCCGGCGGTGGCTCCGAGCAGACTCCACAGCGTGGTTTTGCCGATGAGCGAGACAATTCCCGGTACACCAGCCGCAAAGACGGCGGCGGTTCCCGGGACCGCTCCGACCAACTGGTAGAAGGCAGTCGGCAATACGTCCTCGAGCACCCAGTTGGTCGTGTAGGCGGGTGATGGATTCGCCCCAGATCGGAGTGTGGCGACATAGTTCGCCAAGAGAAAGGTCGGCATCAGGACAGATCCTCCAGCCGCCCAAAGCCGCCAGCGCTCGCTTCGTCGTTCGTGCCAGAGGATTGCCAATACGGCAGGTGCGAGCAGATAGGTGATTTCGTAAGTGAGGAGCCCTACTGTCCAGAGCAGTCCGGAACAGGCGAAGGCGGCGATTGCCACTGCTCGGTTGGATGAGCGCAGGCCGAACACCAATGACAACCAACTGAGTAGGACGGAGAACGTTACGGAAGGAAGCACTAAGTTGTACGCAATGATCGGGTCGTACCAGAGGCGGATCTGAAGCCCGGTAAGGGCCACGATCGAGACCAGCAAACCGATCCGTCGGTTACGGCTCAAAACTGCCGCGAAGACGCCGAGTATCGCTAAAGCCCCGGTTGCAGCGACCATTTGCAGCGTCTTGTAGACCCATCTTGCGTGGACGTTGTCGAAGAGCAGGGTGGTCTGGAGGAACGTGACCGGGAAGAATCGCCCCTCGTTCGTCATCCATTGGTGGTTCTGCGACGCGATGAAGGACCAACTGGACTGGTTCTCAGCCTCCAACACAGCCGACCGCTGAATGTTGTGGATGTCGTCGCCATAGAAAGGCGTTTCAAGAACCGGGGATAGCAACACCAACGCGGCGACGATAAAGAGAGCGACCGCCTTCATCTCGGGGGAGGCGTGACGGAACTTGATGCCTACTTTCCTCCTTACGTCCACAGGGCAGCACCCTACAGATTTCCTTTAGGTCGGATAGTGACCACCAGGGTCGGGCTATTATCCAACCGCGATGACCTCGGCCGGAGACACCAGCAAAGGCGTTGCTTCGGCCTGTCGGCGGACGCTCAGGGACGAATGGCGTGCTGCGTCAGTCGGGATGGGCGTGGTGCTGGTGGTCATGACGCGGCTCTTTCGACTGTGGGAGTTGCATCCCCGCGTCCCGGTCGTGACCGGAAACGACGCGGTGCAAGAAATGGCCCGCTTCAAGAACATGCTTGTGAGTGGGTGGTATTGGACGAGTGATCTAGTCGGGGTGCCATACGGGCAGGATCTGCGGGACCATCACGTCGGAGATTCTCTGCACATGGCGGTGTCCTGGCTTCTGGTCCACCTCACCGGCGAGCCGGCACTGACCCTGAACCTGTTCTTCTTC
>DQEK01000398.1 GCA_003533545.1 Acidobacteriota bacterium
TACACCGCACCGACGGCTCTGCGTGCGTTGATGAAGGAAGGCGACGATTATCCGGCGAAATATGACCTGAGTAGCCTGCGTCTGCTCGGCACCGTCGGCGAGCCAATCAAATCACCTGAGTGGAACTGGTATCACTCGGTGATCGGCGAAGAGCGATGTCCGATTGTCGACACCTGGTGGCAAACCGAAACCGGCGGCATCCTCATTTCCCCGTTACCGGGTGTGACACCAACCAAACCGGGCTCCGCGACGTTCCCGCTCTTTGGCATCAAGCCTGCCCTCGTCGATGACGAAGGCAACATCCTAGACGGCAACGACGTGCGCGGAAATCTCTGCTTGTTGGAATCATGGCCCGGTCAGATGCGCGGAGTCTACGGTGACCAACAGCGTTTCTTCGACACCTATTTTGCTCGATTCCCTGGCAAGTATTTCTCGGGTGACGGTTGCCGGCGGGACAAAGACGGCTACTACTGGATCACTGGGCGGGTCGATGACGTCATCATCGTTTCGGGGCACAATCTCGGGACCGCTGAGATTGAGGGTGCGATAGGCAGGTACCCTTCTGTTGCGGAAGCGGCGGTCGTTGGTTATTCCCACGACATTAAGGGCAACGCAATCTACGCTTTCGTTACCCTCAAGACCGGCCAGACGCCTACGGACGAGACGACGAGCGAAATCATCAAGGCCGTGCGAGCGGACATCGGACCGCACGCAACACCGGAAAAAATCCAGTTCACGGAGGGTCTTCCAAAAACCCGTTCGGGCAAAATCATGCGCCGTATCTTGCGCAAGATCGCCGAAGGCGACGTTGACGACCTAGGTGATACTTCGACGCTTGCGGATCCGGACGTTGTGGCTTCATTGGTGAGTGGGCGTGTCTGAGCGGCACGGTATTACCCAGAAGCCAGACACGACCCAGCCGAAGAATCCGACACCCTGCGCAGCGGTGGAGAACAGCAACACGAGCGAGCTCGTGTTCAAGGTCCATAGGGTTCGGTCTAATCTAGGTGCTCTACGTCCGTACGTAGACGAAGCATAGAGAGCGATCGTGGAAAGAGGCGTTATCGAAGTCCCCGCTCTGTGATCAAGTAGGTCGCGAACGTCCCCAGCCAGTGTCCGCCCTCGTACGTCGCCCCGGTGACCGAAGCCAGACCAGCTTCCCGATGTTTCGTGGCGGCGCCGAGTAGCGCCGACCGGCGACCATCACCAGTTGGCAATCCCGAAGCGATCCCTTCAAGCATCCAAGCGCGACTCAGGTTCAACCCATCGAGATGCACCAGTTTCCCGTCGGTCGCATCACTGACGACAGCCGGCGTCAACCAGGCCGCGGTTCCGTCATTGGGAATCGCCGGGAGTAACGCTCCCAGCCAGTCGGCGAACACATCTGGCTCGATCATCCGCCGCACTAAATCCGCCTCCGCCAAACACGGTGAGAGAAAATCGTGACCGGACGGCTCGTAACGCAACGGACACTCGTAATCGTCCAGGTAGTATTTGGCAACCCGTTCGTCCAGTAACCCGCGCATTTCCGTGTCGCCGACGACCTCAGCCCAGTCGACGATGAGACCAAAAGCAAATGCCGTCTGGGAATGCTCACCAATGCGGATAGGATGCGTCAGCTTCGGGAGCCATTCCTTGAGCTGGCGCGCAGCTGCCGTCTCCAAGGGCGCGAGCGCTGCCTGCCACCGCCGCGCATCTGGATCGTCCCACTCACGTAACTCCGCCGCCAGCTGGAGAAGCCAAGCCAACCCGTAGGGCCTTTCGAATCCATCCCTGCCAGGCGCCTGCATGTAGGTGACCTCGGCCAGTAGGTTAGCAACGGTGAGAGTCCGCGCGAGTGCAGCCCGCGCCGGCCCAGCCGCCGCTGATTCGGGGTACAACCGGGCCAATCGTGCGAGTAGCCAGTGCCCATGCACGGAAGAGTGCCAGTCGAAGCAACCGTAAAACGAGGGCGTTAGTTCCCGAGGTGGGCGCGCATCGTCATCGCTGTTCAGCACGTGGCTGACCTTATTCGGATACTCCCGGTGAACACAGTCGAGCGCAAGCTGAGCAAACCGAAGAGAGAACGCGTCTCCTGCCTGCGTCGCGACACTGGGCGAAGCCCACAACGTCAGAACGAAAACAAGAACGCCTCTGACAGCCACCACGCGTGCCGCCAACCACAAGTCGCTCGGGTGCGTCGAGTCCATGCAACAACAGATTACCGGATCTGTGATTTATACTGCCGACCATGTTCGGTCTCCGGCTTCTCACCGCCGTTGCGATACTCAGCTCCGCTCCCGGAACAACCGCCCAGAGCGGGGCGCTCTACAGTTGCGTCGACACCCAAACCGCTCGCCCGGTCGAGATCGGCATAACAATCTGCAACGCCTCGCCAACCGAGGCCCTCGCCGCTCGCCTCGAGGATGACAACCTCCAGCGACGTTCAGGGGCACTCATCACCGACGTATCGGCCGGTAGCCTCGCCCAAATCGCCGGATTGGCGCCGGGGGACGTCATCTATCGTGTTGGTGGGGTGGACGTGGAAGACGAGGTCGAGGCCAGTACTCAACTAGACCAGATCGGAGACGATGCGGACACCGTGGTCAACTTCCTACGCGGAGGGCGGCCGTATCGGGTCAAGCTCAGACAACGCTAACGGCTCAGATGTCACCAGCCTGAGGGTGTTCCGAGCCTGACCACGACTCACACTGCACGACAGGTCACCCGCACGCCGTGGACCATCTGTGCAGTTCTCAGAAACGAATCGCCAGAACCGACCGCAAGGCCATTGTTAGGCCCGTTCTCGACACGGATGACTCAGGACTCACTCGTGCGGCATGGGCAAGTGCACAAGCCACGCGGTGACGGCTAGGAGCACTACTACCACGAGCAGTTCGGCAGTCCCAGACCGGCGTAATCTCTCCGTTCCACCCGGCGACGGGATTCCGGGACGGACACGCTTCCAGTTATACGCGCCGAGCGATGCTGCCACTCCAAACAACGTGATTTTTGCCAGCAACGC
>DQEK01000281.1:0-3481 GCA_003533545.1 Acidobacteriota bacterium
TGTAACTCAGCGCCATGACCTGCTTGATTTCGAGCAGCGCCTGATCTCTAGTCACCGATGGCGCATTGGCGGGACGGCTGGGAGGTGAGTCGTCCTCCGGCGAGTCGGTGTGAGGAGACCCGCTCTGGGACCGCTGACCTGGCGCCGGTGCGCTGGTTGGCGGCGGTCTCCAAAACAGGTGGAATGCGTGGTCGAACACCGACAGGTCTTGGGCGCGACGGACGAGAAGTGTGCGCAGCGCGTAGTAGAAATCGCTTTGGCGAGCGATGTCGATGTGAGTGAGTGCGTCGGCCACATCCAGCATACGTCCCGCTTGCACGTCGAGACCCAGGTCTCTGAGTAACCGACCGAAATGAAGCAAGTTGGAGAAGAGATGCCCCGTTGACATAGCCGCAGTCTCCCGTGGCTCAGGGCGTTTCGGTTTGGAGGAGGCTGCGCTCGAGAAGCGCGTGGGCTTGCCCTCCGCGAATTGCCTGTAGGTCTTCCTGGGTTTTCAGCACCAGCCCTAACGTTTCGTCAACAATTTCTCGAGTGAGTTCCTCGTGGTTCAGGGCAACGAGCGCGGTGATCCAGTCGAGTGTTTCTGAGACGCCAGACACCTTGTACAGCTCGGTGCTGCGTAGCTGCTGAATGAAGCGGGTTACCTGCTCGGCCAGTCGAGCGGGCGCTTCCGGTACCTTCTCGGTGACAATCCGGTATTCCTTTTCAAAATCAGGGTAGTCGATCCACCAATACAGACAGCGACGCTTTAAGGCGTCGTGGAGCTCACGGGTTCGGTTGGACGTGATCACCACAATGGGTGCGTTGGTGGCTCGAATAGTGCCAAGTTCGGGAATCGTCACTTGGTAGTCAGACAGCATCTCGAGTAGATAGCCTTCGAATTCTTCGTCGGCACGGTCGAGCTCGTCGATCAGCAGGACAGGCGGCTGGTCCGTTGGTGCTTGGAGGGCGCGTAATAGTGGGCGCTTGATCAAGAAGTCAGGACCGAACAAATCGGCCGCCAAGTTCTCTCGGTCGACGGCGCCGCCGGCCTCCCGCATCCGAATCTCGAGCAGCTGGCGCGCATAATTCCATTCGTATACTGCGTGCGTGACGTCGAGTCCTTCGTAGCACTGTAGCCGGATGAGTTCGCTGTCGAGGCCAGTGGCCAGTACTTTCGCGATTTCGGTTTTACCGACCCCCGCCTCACCTTCGAGCAGTAACGGCCGCCGCAGAGTCAGCGCGAGGTAAACGGAGGTCGCTAGGCCGCGTTCCGCGACGTAGTGCTCGCGGGCGAGCAGCGCCTGCACATCATCGATCGAGGTGGGGAGTGTGGCGTTTGGCATGGGTCACGTGAGTCCCCACCGGCCTTCGGTCGGGCCTCGGATTATATCCCCCGGTGGGGAGGTGCCGTCCTAGACATCCCCCCTGAACTTTTCCGACAGCGCGTTCTTTTCGCCGACGCCGATGAGATCGTTAAATTGCTGAAACGTCATCAGGCTGTCTCTGGCTTCCGTGGTCGTGCCGCATTCGCGTAGATGCTGATAGACAGTCGTTAGGGCGTGGGTCGCCGCGTAGAGTCCTGTCAGTGGGTACAAGATGAGGTCGAATCCCATTTTGGCAAGTCTGGTCTGGTCCAGCACCGGCGTGCGGCCATGTTCGACCATGTTGGCTACGGTCGGCTTTGGCGCAAGACGACCCACGTCAGCCAGCTGAACGAGCGAAGACGGTGCTTCGACAAAGGTGGCGTCCGCTCCCGCGACGTGGGCCGCCTCGACGCGGGCGATCGCCTCGTCTAGGCCTACCGCCGCCAGCGCGTCAGTGCGGGCGACGATGAAAAAATCATGGTCGCCACGCGTGTCGACAGCAGCTCGTATCTTCTCGAGGTACTCGGCTCGTTCCAGAACGCGCTTGCCGGGCATGTGGCCGCACCGCTTCGGCCACTGTTGGTCCTCAAGAAAGCATCCGGCTGCGCCGGCGTCGATCAACTCGCTCACCGTTCGCACAACATTCAGCACGTTGCCGTAGCCCGTGTCAGCGTCGACGATGATCGGTATCGTCACGGCACCGCAGATCCGTCTGGCGCGATCCACAATCTCGGTTTGGGTTAGTAACCCGAGGTCGGGTTCGCCGAGCAGCGTAGCCGACACGCCGTACCCGGACACGAACCCCAAAGGAAATCCAGCACGTTCGGCGACCTTGGCCGATAGAGGGTCGTACACACCGGGGAACACGAGGGAGCCCTGCTCGTCGATGATCTGCTGCACTCGTGAAGGCATCGTTTTCTCCTGTGGCTAAAGTCAGCCGTCGCGGGATTATAGTCATGGTGGCCACGGGAGGGTTTTTATGACTGACGACCAGATCTCTGAAGAGATGCTCTATCCCTCGACGTTTGTTGACGTGCTCGGTTCACGCATGCACTACGTAGAGGGCGGTGTGGGCGACCCGATCCTGTTCCTGCACGGGAATCCGACATCGTCTTACCTGTGGCGCAATGTCATGCCGCACCTGACGCCGGTAGCACGGTGCATAGCACCCGATCTGATCGGTATGGGCCGATCAGACAAGCCCTCCCTTGAGTATCGTTTGGCCGACCACGTACGGTACGTGGACGGATTCATTGAGGCGCTGGGGCTTAGACGGGTGACGCTCGTTGTCCACGACTGGGGTTCGGCGCTGGGGTTTCATTACGCGCGACGTCACGAGGCTAACGTGAAGGGCATTGCTTTCATGGAGGCGGTTGTGCGCCCGCTCACCTGGGACGAATGGCCGCACACCGTGCGACCACTGTTCCAACAGTTCCGTACCCCTGAGGTTGGGTGGGACCTGATTGTCAATAAGAACGTTTTCGTTGAACAGGTGTTACCTGGGGCCGTCCGGCGCCGACTGACACCGGTCGAGATGGAACGGTATCGGGAGCCCTTCCTGGACTCGACCGCCCGAAAACCTGTGTGGCGGTGGCCGAATGAGATACCCGTCGACGGGGAACCCGCCGACGTCGTCGACCTGGTGCAGGCCTATGCGGACTGGCTCGGTCGGTCAGACGTACCGAAGTTACTGATGCATGCGGATCCAGGCGCCATCCTACGTGCTGACCTCGTGGATTGGTGTGAGCGGCACATGCGCGCGTTGACCAGCGTCGGCATCGGTTCCGGACTGCACTTCGTTCAGGAGGACCGCCCACACGAGATCGGCCGTGCGATCCGAGCGTGGTACGAGGGGCTGTAGCGTTGTTTATGCTAGCTGCCCGGAGCCGCGCCCACATCAGTTCCGTGTGAGCGCTCTTGAAACGCCGCTAACGCTAAGGTTGATTGGAAGTTACTGTCGGCGCTCGTGCAGAGCGTGCCTCGCGGCGAAAAATGCAGGCGAGTGAGGCGCTGCATTGGTTACCGGATCCACTCGTACTGGCCGGCTGTTGTCTCGGCAAGAAAATGGGGTGAGTGACGGGGATTGAACCCGCAACATCCGGAGCCACAGTCCGGCGCTCTACCATTGAGCTACA
>DQEK01000281.1:3798-5205 GCA_003533545.1 Acidobacteriota bacterium
CGGCGCTCTACCATTGAGCTACACTCACCGTAGCGTAATCGCGACCGTGGAGTGTAGCATCGGCCGCGCGAGCCCGGCAACGGCACTCGCGCCGGTCCTCCGGTTTCCGGTTCGGCTACTCTCCCGCGTTGAGCGGCTCGTCGTGCTGGAACCGCTGGTAGTGCATGGCCAGCAGGTCACGGCCGAAGTCCCCGCGAAAGTCGCGCCAGACACTGTGCACGTGGTTGGCGCTACCTTGGGTGTTGTCGTATTCGATCAGGAACGTGGGGCCCTGAATCCGGTAGTAGTGCGGCTCACCGCGTTCGGCGCCCCCCATCCATCCGAACTTGATGTTGCTGAGGCCAGCCTCTCGAATCTCATCAAGACGCTGATTGGCGACTATTGCGGGTTGCGCGGTGGCGTATTCCTCGATGATCGACCAAAGAGTCGCCTGCTGGTTTGGGGTGAGGTCGTTCTGCGACACGCCGAGATCATCCAACATGGCTACTTCACGCTCCGAGCTCGTGAGAATGTCACGTGGCGCCTCATCAGACAGCATCGCACTGGTGTGCTGGCTCGCGTTGAGCGAGGCGAGTAGCGATCTGGCTTGATCTTCCTCACTACCGAGCACCCGCTGGCCACGCTTCGGTCCGACGCGGACCTCGGCGGGATTGGTCCCGAAGAACTGCGGGCTGGCCGCGATCGCGGTACCGTTGACGATGGTCCAGTTCTGGGACAGGTGGTGCCCTTCATAGCGCCAGCCCCAGGTATTCCGGTCACCCGGTTCACCGAACACCATGAAGAAATATAGGTCCGGGTCTCGGATGTCTCGGCCCTCAAGTTCGAACAGTATTTGTTCAAGCTGGCGAATCGACTCCGCCTTCGTGAAACCAGCCTCACTTAGCCCGGACCGCACTAGATCGAGCGCCGCCGACCGCTGCGACGAAGTCATGGTCTTCAGCGGGACACCTTTCCGCTCCCGCGGTATGAAATGCCAGTCGAAGCGATCCTCGCTGTTGAATGCGAACCGCGCGGCTGATTCCTGATCGTCGCTGAGACTGTCAAGAAACTTGATGGCCGCAGTGGTCATGGCCGCTGCTGGCTCAGGCGCTTGCTGCGTGTACGCGATTGTGCCCAACAGGACGACGAGGCAACCGATGTTAAAGATGGTGCGCGCCATAGCTCTCTCCCTGTAGTCCTCGCGTACAGGCCATATCTGCCGCGAGTGCATCTAAATTCTTCCGGGTGACGGGCCGGAGCGTACCTCCCATCCGAGGGGCAGTCAAGGCGTCAGGGATCCTGAACGCTGGCGCCTATCGACTGCTTTCAATACTGGTTGCCGTGAGTGTGTGAGACGATGGTGGCGCCTGCCTGTGGATGCGCGCCCGTAGCTCAGTTGGATAGAGCATCGGCCTTCTAAGCCGAGGG
>DQEK01000106.1 GCA_003533545.1 Acidobacteriota bacterium
AATGTCCCACAACGGCCGCTGAGCATAGAGCCACGCGAAATCCAAGCTGTGCAGACCATGATAGAGCCAGCGGTTCAGACGAGTCAGCCGCTCCTCTTTGCGGACGATAGCCCCGCGGTAGGGGTCGAAATACAGCCACGTACGAACCGGGTCATCGTAGCGCACGCGCAGCACAGGTAGCCGTTGACGCCGGTCTCGGTCGTAGTAGTAGGCATCATAGGCCCGTAGCCAGGTCGCATCCACGACCGACGAGCCGGGCATCGCGGCCACCACAACCTCGTCGAACTGGTCGTTCGAAAATCGAGTAAAGGCACCCCGTTCTGGCTGCAGGGCCGAAACGAGCCGCTGGTCCACCGCCTGAGTCGAGAGGCTCGCCAAGGTGGTGGGTAGCGCGGTAGATTCGTCGGGTCCAGCCACCGGATTGTGAGCCATCAAATAGGGCTCACCCCGGAACTGCAGTGCCTCCAGTTCCCTCACCGGAAACGTCTCCTCGACGGCCTCCTGCGCGGCCCGCAGGTGAGAGACCGTTAGTGACCCAAGTCGGAACGTCCCTCCCGTCACCGCCTGCCGCTGCACCTGGGTGGGAGTAGTGGGCGGGTGCCAGTCCCAAGGGTCCAGCGACAAGCCCCCGCTGAACACCCAAGTAAACGTGAACAGTCCAAACACGAGGCCAGCGTAATGGTGCCAGCGCATCAACCCCGCGTACGGAGAATGTGAGGTTCCAGAACGTAACCGGTAGACCGTCGTCATCGACAACCGCCACAATCCCCAAACGAGGCCAGACAGGCACAAGACACACCCCAAGATTGACAGCCAGATCACGACGTCAATCCACAACGTCGTGTGAACCCGAAGGGGGGTGAAGTACAGCCAGTGCAGCACGGCACCGAGATAGGCCCACCTTCTGCTCCTCCGAGAGGTCTGCATTACGGGCTCGGCCGTGCGAGTCGACACATAGATTACAGAGCCCGCCTCGTCGCCCAGCTGTACGCGATGCACAGGCAAGAGACTTCGGTCTTGCAGGGTCCACTGGTCAGGCTCGGTCAGCAGTGCGTCATAGTGCGCGGTGGTCGCGTACTCAGGGACAAACCCTCGCACGACCGCCATGGCGTCGTCCTCGGTAAATTCGCTGAGCGCGTTTCCGGTATCGGCGTACACGGTGGTCCAGCCGCCGCTCCCAGCGAACCGGTACACGGGCCGGTCGCCCACCATGCCGATGCGGACCTGTCCCGGGGCCACACCGCCCCGTGAAGCCGCCTCACCGACGGACACCCGGGCACGTGTCAGGTCCAGACGCGGCAAACGACTCAGGCGTTCCTCGGGGGACAACACCGGCATGCCGGCATACATCAGGACTATCCCCGACACAAACCAGACGACAAACAACAAACTGCCGCCGATGCCTAACCAGCGATGGGTATAGATCAGAACGCGCCGCCAGAACGTCCTCAAGTCAGCCACAATCTATGCCCTACCGAAGGTCCGTGAACACACTCTCCGGATTAACGTAACGAAAACGACACTCGGTGCCGATGAACCGGTTCCGCGGACGTCAGGAAGACACCTCCCACCGGACCCCTAACAGGTTCGATACTCGGCGGCCGGCCAATTTCGTGGACGACGGGCAAAACGCCAGGCTGGGGTCAAATGGTAGGAGGGTCTTCAACGGTCCTGGTCGAACTCCAATGTGACGGCTCGTCACACCGGGCTATTCCACGGAACGCCCTCGATCCGCGTCGCCAACCCAATAGAGTTGGTGACAGTTATTGCACGTGTTGTAGACCGCCTCACCGAGTTCGAAGACACGGTCGGCGTCCTCGGCCTCAGCCGCCTCGAAGGCCTGCATCGCTGCATCGGCTAACTGCTCGGAGAAACGAATCCATTGGTCTTGGTCACGAGCGCGGCCTTCCATCATGAGCAGATTGGCCGACTCAGCAAGCGCCATCGTCCCCAGCCGCACCTGCATCCACGAAGGCTTCGGACCAGTCCGATCGTCCTCGGACACTGGCTCCCAGTGGGTCTCGCCAGTCTCGTCAATCACTGTACCCACTGCATCCCAGAGCAGGTCAGCGGCTGGATCCAGTATGTTCGCCATTAACATCGGCACGCTGTTATCGGTGCGAAACGGTGGCCCCTCCGGCATCTCAGCCCCGCACGACACCCCGAACAATGCCGCCGCCACCACCACGATCCTCGTTCGCATCTGGCCTCCCTCGAACATGTCACGAAGCCACATCACGCCCAAGGCACCAGACCACCCGGCCTAGAGCCCCACCGGCCGATGTGCCATCTGGCCCCCATTATAGATCGCCGCTACGCTCGGACTGGACCACCCCCCCGGCGTAAAGCGGCCGAACGCAGTATGATGCGGGCTGCTCGGCAGTGAGCCGCGCCACCGCAGAACCGAATTAATGAGGCCCTGGCGCACGCAAACATCGGGGACGGTCTGGGTTCGGACTCGACCCACCAGAAGAAGCGAGACACCATGATCACACGGCATCAGGCTTTGTGGACCGCCCTGTGCGTCACACTTGTTGCGTGCACGACAGGGCAAGCGCCCTACGCGCAGGAACCCGCGTCACCCGTCCCCCTGGTCACCACCGAGCAGTACGAACGGTGGCAAACAGAGCTGTCAAACTGGGGCCGCTGGGGACCGGAAGACGAGTTGGGAGCCGCCAATTTGATCACCTCAGCCAAGCGGGCCGAAGCGGCCCGGCTGGTGAGGGAGGGCTTCACCGTTTCACTTTCATCGAACGCGCAGAAGTACGAAAGTCTCGATAACCCGTGCCCGATCGACTGGTCGATGGTGAGGGCGTCACGCACCGGCGCCAGTGACCGACTAGCCTACCCGTGCATTCACGGCCCCGGCACGACGCACCTCGACGCGTTCGCCCACGTCTTCTTCGACGGCAAGATGTGGAACGGGTACGACGTCGATGACTTGGTAACGCTGGAGGCAGGCGCCACCCGGAACTCCATCATGAACGTTAAGGACGGCCTCGTGACCCGGGGGGTCTTGTACGACATTCCCCGGCTGAAGGATGTGCCCTATCTCGAACCGGGTGCGCGCATCACAGTTGACGACCTCGAGGCCTGGGAAGCTCGAACCGGCGTCAAGGTTGGGCCCGGCGACGCCTTCCTGATCCGATGGGGACGCTGGGCCCGCCAGGAGGCACTCGGCCCATTCGATACCGGCCAAGAAGCGGCCGGCCTCGATAACGGCGTCATCCCATGGCTGAAAGAACGGGATGTCGCAATCGCGGGTTGGGAAACCCCAGGCTACGCGCCGCAGCCCGAGGGCGACCTCTCACGCGTCGCCCTGCACAACTTCGCGCTTACGATCCTCGGCATACAAGTACTCGACCGCGCCGATTTCCAGGCGCTCGCGAATGCCGCAGCGGCCCGCAACCGCTGGGAGTTCATGGTGACCATCGCGCCATTGCCAATTCCCAACGGCACCGGATCACCGGTCAATCCGATCGCAATGTTCTAAGCAGGCTCCAGGGCCCCTGAATCTAACTGGCCGGTGCGTCCATTCTCGGCGTCATCAGCAATCGGTTCGTCGACGCCGATGGGCGCCCAGGCAACCACGAAAAAAAGGCGGTGACTTCGTAAGAAGTCACCGCCCCAGAACAGCACAAATTCCACAACGAACGGTCCGGGCTCGGTCGAACCCGGCGGCAGCACCCTAGTTAGCCGGCCATACCACGCCCTGATCGGGGGCGCGGATGGCCCCTTCCCCCTTGTAGACGAACTTCTGCAGCCGCTTGCCCTCAAACGTCTCGGTCACGTAGATGTTTCCGTGCGAGTCGGTCATGATGCTGTGGGCCCCATAAAACTGCCCCGGTTGACGCCCTCCGTCGCCGAAGCTTGAGAGAACCTCCATTTCCTTCCTATCGATGATGTAGACCTTTTCGTTCACACCATCGGCCAAATAGATGTACTTCTGATCGGCGTCACGGGAAAACGCGATATCCCACGCTGACCCAGCGCCAAGAGTGTCCTTCGCGACGAACAACTCTTGCACGTAGGTCCCGTCCTTCTGGAACACCTGAATCCGATCACCAACTCGATCGCA
>DQEK01000053.1 GCA_003533545.1 Acidobacteriota bacterium
GACGCCACACTGGCAATCGCACCGACAATTGCACCCCTCGACAGCGGCGACCACCTCGATATGACTGGCACCGTCGAATTGCCGCTAGTCGCCGGCGACGACACTTCCAGTTTGACACTGGGTGCGTTTGACCGCGTAATGAACGACGAGGAGTTCCTCGGAGAACTCGACCTCGCACTCACCAGCGTTCAAATCTCCGAGCTTGAGTCGATCGAAGCGTTGACCCCGCGTGTTCGCGACCTCTCCATTGACATCAGGTGACGACCGGTCCTGCCTCCACCGACGGATCAGACGGTGTCCCGGCGCAAGTGTTCCGGAAGGGGCTCGCGTTGGGACGCGAGGTCGCCGGTGCGTTGTCCGCTGACTATCACAGCAACCTCATTGACAGAATCAGGACAGAAAATTACCAGTGGGATGCAGGGCGGGTTCGAATCGTACTCGCGCGCGAGTTCGGTTTCTGCTACGGGGTAGACCGGGCGGTCGACTACGCCTATCAAACGCGTAAACGTTTTCCTGACAAAACGATTTACCTGACAGGCGAAATTATCCACAACCCTCAAGTCAATGATCGTCTCCGTGCCGCCGGCATACGGTTCCTCAGTGAGGCTGGAACGGCAGTGAACGCCCTGGGCCCAGATGATGTCGTGATTCTCCCGGCCTTCGGGGTCACGATCGCGACCCTAGCTCAACTCCAAAACCAGGAATGCACTCTCGTCGACACTACCTGCGGCTCAGTGCTCAATGTTTGGAAGAACGTCCTACATTACGCACGCGACGGATTCACAGCAGTCATCCACGGAAAATTACAACACGAAGAAACTCAGGCCACTGCATCCCAGGTCCTGAAGTACCCAAAGGGGCGTTCGTTGGTCGTGCTCAACCGTGAAGAAGCGGCAGCCGTCTGCGAGTTCATTCGTCATGGCGGGGACGAATCGACGTTCATGGCACGCTTCGGCGCGGCCACTTCTCCCGGATTCTCACCAACCCGAGACCTGGCTCGGGTTGGCCTTGCCAACCAAACGACCATGCTCATGTCCGAATCACTCGCTATTGGCGAACTTGTCCGACACGCCATGGTCGACCGCTATGGCGAGAACCTCAAGAACCATTACCGAGCGTTCGACACCATCTGTAGCGCCACCCAAGATCGGCAGGATGCGGTCTCCGACCTCCTTGGTCGCGCGAACTTGAGTTTGATGATCGTGATCGGGGGATATAACAGTAGTAACACCAGAAATCTGGCACGGCTCGCCGAACGCAAGGTGCCAACCTTCCACATCGCGGATGCCAGTTGCCTCGTGTCGCACCACGAAATTCGGCACCGGCCAGTGGACGGAGGAGCAGCACCCACCAGCGGCACCCACGCAGATGAAACCCTAGTGACTGGCTGGATGCCAGACGGCAGCGTCACCGTAGGCCTCACCGCGGGCGCGTCGACACCGGACTCGGTCCTCGAACAGGTCATCGAGCGCCTCAGATGCTTCTCTACCGATGACGGTTAGGCATCCCACTCGTTCCAGAAGCTACAGGTTAGACGTTCGGATTTTGCGACGAAACCAGTAAACACTTCCGGTTTCCTTGGAGTCTAAGTGAGTAGTGGACGTCGTGCAGCACTGAGGAAGGGTGACTTTATGCGATGGCGTACAGCAACACTGCTCGCTGTTCTAGTATTTTCGACCTGTGCCCCGGCCGACGCAGCGAACCAAAACGGCCGCCGACACAGTTGGTGGCAGTCAGACGAGGTCAAAACCCACGTTGGTCTAACCGACGACCAGTCTGCGAAGCTCGACAGGATCTACAAACGTGCGCTACCGAAACTGCGTGAGTCGATGCGCCGACTCAACGCCGAACAACACACCCTTTCTCGACTCGTGGCAGACATGAGCATCGAAGAGATCGACGTCACTAGACAGGTGGACCGTGTAGAAGCGGTCAGGAGCGAGCTAAGCAAAACCCGCCTGCTGATGGTGTTCAGAATGTACCGGGTGCTCGATCCGGATCAGCGAGACGCCCTCGACCAGTGGAGAAATCGAAATTCCTCGAGGCAGCGTTCCAACGACCAGCGCAGCAGGAACCGATAACCAGTGGACGCTTTCGATGCAGACACCTGTGGCGAGCCGCCAGACAGCGCTTCCTGGGAAGACCGCGCGCGCGGAGAAGGGCTGTGTGGCTGAATACGCGCGGACCACCCGCGCACGAGGGAACTTTCTGTTATTACGAACCGTATTGGCTGACGTGCGGCAGAACTGACTGGACTTGAACATCCGCACCTGAACCGTCTCCGGGTGCGTAGGAGATACATCGTTATGCGGAGTGCCCGATACTGTTGTCTATCGACCCTCGTCACGCTCGCACTCGTAAACGTCAATGTGGACGCCCAGTCGCAGCGTTCTGACGTGAGCATCGCCGGTCTCATCGAACAAGCAACCGCACGTCTGAGTATTGCTCAGACGCCGGGTTCAGGTCCCAGCCTGGACTTGACGCTCGACGACGCGATCGCCAGGGCGCTGGAGCGTAATCTCGACCTTGCTGTCCAGCGACTGAACCCGCAGGTCTTCGACTTTTCGTTGGCCCAACAACTCTCTTTTTATCGACCGACGGTAAACTCATCACTCAGTAACAACTCACGCACAAATCCCTCCTCGACGCAGCTCGACGGTGGCGAAGCCGTCGTCAGCGACACCGCGACGGTCAACGGCGGCATCAGTCAAGCCGTACAGTGGGGTGGAGGCAACTATCAGGTCAACTTCAACAATAACCGATCGGCTTCGACCAATTTTTTCTCCAGCTTCAACCCGAGTTACCGGTCGTCAATGCAGGCCAGCTATACACAGCCGCTTCTGCGCGGATTCAAGATTGACAACACTCGGCAGCAAATTCAGGTTACTCGCATCAATCGGGACATCGCAGATATTGATCTCCGCCAGACGATCACTAACACCGTATCGTCTGTACGGAATGCCTACTGGGACCTGCTTTACGCGACCCAGACCCTCGCGGTGCAACAGCAATCGCTAGATCTCGCCGAAGAGCTCGTGCGTGACAATGAGGCCCGTGTGGAAATCGGCACACTCGCACCGATCGACATCGTCCAGGCTCAATCAGAAGCAGCATCCCGGCGACAGGCGCTGGCGCAGGCTGAGCAATCACTGGCCACCGCCGAGCTCGTCTTGAAAGAATTAATCGTCAACGGCACAGATGACCCGTTCTGGACCGCGAACCTCACCCCAGTCGACCAGCCGACGCTCGATCCACAACCGATCGACCTCGAAGCCGCGCTCCGGGCAGCACTGGATGAGCGCACCGACCTGGCGCGTTCGCGTCGGCAACTCGACATCAACGAGGTAAATCTGCTGGCCATGCGGAACAACACCTTGCCGGCAGTCGATCTCGTCGGCACCTATCAGTTGCAGGGACAGGGCGGCACCCGGTACGTGCGCACCGGACTCGGTGGCGCCGTCACCACGAAAATACCCGGCGGCATCACCGATGCGTTCGATCAACTATTCGACGCGGCCTTTCCAGTCTGGAGCGTGCAAGTCAACGTGAGCTATCCGCTCGGCCAGAGCGCCGCCGACGCTGCCCTCGCCCGGGCCCGGCTACAGACCCAACAGGTGCAGGCGCAACTCAGGCAGCTGGAGTTACGGGTCGCTACGGAAGTGACTAACGCCGTCGTACAGGTTCAAGCGATAGAGCGCCGCATTGATGCGGCGATTGCGGCTAGGGAATTATCTGAAGAACAACTTGGGGCCGAGCAGAGTCGGTTCGACGCGGGTCTAACCACCAACTTCTTCGTCGTACAGGCCCAGCGGGACCTGGCCACCGCCCAAGACACCGAGCTGCGAGCCATCCTTGACCAGCAAAAAGCGCTCGTTGAGCTCGACCGCGTGCAACGAACGTCACTGTCGAACGCAGGAATCTCGATCGTGCAATAAGTGACAGAAACGAAATTATTGTAAGGATTGTGTCCCATGAAGAAACTTCTCGTCTTTGTTGTACTGGTCGGCGCGGGCATTACGGCCTACGGCTACCTGGGGTTCAATACCGCGGAGTTTGTACCTGAGGTCAGTACCGTCACCCTCACTCGTGGCGACGTGGTCGATACAGTCGGGGCCACTGGGGCTCTTGAGGCAGTCACCACAGTTCAGGTCGGAAGTCAGGTCTCTGGAATCATTGAATACCTCTACGCTGACTTCAACTCGATCGTGAGAGAGGGCGACGTCATCGCGCGTCTCGAGCCCTCCATCTTCGAGACTCAGATCGAACAGGCACAGGCAAACCTCGCGCGGTCCGAAGCCGATGTTGAACGCCTGCGCGTAACCCTCGACGACGCGACAAACCAGCTCGCCAGGTCCGAAGACCTGGCCGCGCGAGAACTGATTTCCACGATCGAACTCGAAGCCGCGCAGGTAACCGTACGGTCGGCGGCCGCGCAATTGAAGTCGGCCGAAGCGAGCGTCGTCCAGTCTCAGGCCTCGCTCAATCAGAACCAGGTCAACCTTGATCACACGGTAATCACAGCACCGATCGATGGCATCGTCATCGCCCGACAAGTCGACGAGGGGCAAACAGTGGCTGCTGGCATGTCGGCGCCAGAACTGTTCATCATCGCCGCCGATCTAACCGAAATGCAGGTGATCGCCAATATCGACGAATCTGACGTCGGGCGTATTCGCCCAGGACAGCCCGTGACTTTTACCGTGGATGCTTACGCCGCGGAAGAATTCGATGGCACGGTGTCGCAAATTCGCCTCGAACCGGTCGTGCTGCAAAACGTCGTTACTTATGCAACGGTCATTGACGTACCAAACAACGAACTCAAGTTAAAACCAGGCATGACGGCGACAGTGACCTTGGAAATCGCCAGAAGCGAAGACACCCTCAGAGTGCCTAACGCGGCGCTTCGGTTCCGCCCCACGCCCGACATGTTCGCCGCTCTGAACCAGCCGGTGCCAGACCTGCTGCAGCGAGGCGGCAGAAGCGGTGGACGCCCGGACGGCAACCGCGGGGCCGGCGGGCCAACGAACGGTGGCAGGTCAGGCGGAGGCCGAGGTGGCTTCGGTAATTTCGGCGACATGAGCGACGCCGAGCGACAAGCTATGCGCGAACGGATGCAGAACATGACGCCGGACCAGCGAGCCGAGTTCTTCGCGGCACGCGGCGGCGGCCGTGCCGGCTCAGGTGGTCGCGGCGGCGGGGAAACACGAGGGCGCGGCAATCAAACGTCCGAGGCTATATCTACCTTTGAAGGCGGGGCCACCACCATCGACGCGCTCTTCGCGCCGCTCGAGGTCACCGAAACGAACGGGCGGGTTTGGGTACTCGACGGAGAGATGTTGCGACCAGTCGAAGTACGTCTGGGCGTAACGGACGGCACCGCATCCGAACTCGTTGGTCTACGCAACGAACGCCAGAGGTCACCCCAAACTACCCTCGACCCCCAAATCGCGGAACTCCGGCAACAGATTTCAGCCCTGGACGACGGCGCCGGCCGGCAGAACCTTGAGCGGCTCTTGCAACAAATCGAGGCCAGCAGTCCCGCACCCGATCGGATCCCGATGGTGACCTCATCGGCGCTGTCCGACGGCGCGCAACTGGTCACCGACGTCACGACGCCCGAAGGCGACGTTGCAGGAGGAAACACGTTCGGCGGTGGGTCTCCATTGATGCCGCAGTTCGGACGTCGGGGTGGACGTCGATAGCATGGCCTCTAGTATTTCAGTTGAAAAGCTCACGAAGGTCTACGACCTGGGAGAAATTCAGGTGCGGGCCCTCCGTGGCGTAACGGTCGACATCGACCAAGGGGAATTCGTGGCCGTTATTGGCCCGTCCGGTTCAGGCAAATCAACCTTCATGCATATCTTGGGGTGCCTCGACCGGCCGAGCAGCGGCCGATATGTGCTTGACGGCAACGACGTCTCTCGACTCTCCAAGAACGCGCTCGCCGCGGTGCGCAACAAACAAATCGGTTTCGTCTTCCAGGGATTCAACCTTCTTTCTCGTACGACCGCGCTCGACAACGTGGAACTTCCGTTGCTCTACAATGGCAACGGGATGCGAGGCAAAGAACGGCATCACCGGGCCAAGGAGGCACTTGAATCCGTGGGGCTCAGCGACCGCGCGGGACACCATCCGAACCAACTCTCAGGTGGACAGCAGCAGCGCGTGGCGATCGCCCGCTCGCTCATCAATGAACCGGCGATTTTGCTCGCTGACGAGCCAACCGGGAACCTCGACACGAGAACCAGTATCGAGGTCATGGGTATTTTTCAGAAGCTGAACACTGAGCGCGGAATCACGGTGCTCTTGATTACTCACGAGCGAGACATTGCCGAGTACGGCACCCGCATCATCGCATTCAGAGATGGCAAAATCGTCAGCGACGAAGCAAATCCGACCCGCCGCATAGCCTCAGATGAGCTCGCGGCCCTGCCGCCATCGGATGACCTCGGCACGAACGCCGAGACCTCGCCGATGTCTGAATCAGCGTCGATAGGTAGCGCGCCGATCAAATCCATCGATCCGGATTCGGCACGGGATCTCTCCACGCAATCGGAGTAAGAGGAAGGACGATGTCACTTTTCATGATTTGTCGCGTTGCTCTC
>DQEK01000330.1:0-138 GCA_003533545.1 Acidobacteriota bacterium
GTACTGCTCCGACGCGTAAGGCAGGCCCTGCCCTGACGTGAAATTGACCACCCGTCGACCGCACACCGAGTAGGCGATGGCTCCGCCCTGCGCTGCGTGCTCGCCCTCGGCTTCGATCGCCGTCGTGCTGCGACCAAA
>DQEK01000330.1:471-2089 GCA_003533545.1 Acidobacteriota bacterium
ACGTTGAGATTCCCTTCCGCGAACGACTGCTGATACAGCTCGCCGCCCTCCGTGGACGGCGTGATCGGGTAGTAGACCCCACCGTCCGTCACCCGAGCTTCGGTGTGGTACGAGACGAGTTGATTCCCGTTGGCGGTGACCCGAATTCCAGGGTACGCGGGCCCGCTCGTATCCCTCTTGTTGGTGTCTTTTTTGTTCATAAAATTCACACACCGACACCCAAGCGCCGCCGGTATTCCGACGCTCAGAACCCCGGGCGCGTACAGACTCAGTTGCCTATCACCCTATTTTATCGTCCGAACGGACGTCTTGCCACAATTTGAACCCAGATCGGGGTTCCCTCCTCCCACCACACGAGTCTCGGCCGCCAGCCTAGATTCACGTTCGTCCCCTATAAATAGGCATAAACAGGCACCGAGAAACCGAGTTTCTTCCATACCAGAGCATTACTGGCTGATTGACATACAGCAGAAAGAGGACCGGGCGCCGGGATGTCGGCGGCGGGCCGTGAGGCCCTGTGTGGTACGACCTATGTTGCATCAAACGTCAGCCAGGTGCCGAGCAGCTCGATCTGCTCCACACCGGACTGAGTCCAATCGCAAACACCAGTCGGGAAAATACGGTCCAACCGAGCCAACTCCTCAGCCGAAAACGACACCTCATACGCCGCCGCGTCGACTGGCTGAAGCTGACACTTCAGGATATGCCCCCCGATCGGGCCCCCCGCAACCTCTCGCGGGGAGGGCGGAACCGGAAACAACTCGTGACATCGGCCGCTACCGCGCTTTTGCACTTCCGTGATCCGGACCGGGTCGTCACCACGACTCCAACACGCATCCACGAGGTCGGCAGGTTTGGCCTTGACCACTTCCTCAGCCGTTGGCTCGTCAGGCCCGGAGTCGGCCAGCGCAGTCAACCACGCATCCATCTGCCGCAACGCCTCCTGCGCCACCGGACTCGCGGTGGAGTACAGACCATAACGGCTATCCTCAACCAACATCACGTGATTGTCCGCGTGTCCGTTGGCACGGCGTAGCCGGTCACGCATTGAAAACGAGTGGTAGCGCAGATGGACATCCCCTCGCTCGGCATCATCGCTATACCCGCGATAGTCGATGATGGGCGTGGTAGCCAGCCCTCCTCCACCATGGGTCACTCGGCCAGTTTCGTAGGCCGCCCGCAGCGCTACCGGGTCCGCGACCGTCCGCTGGTCACTGAAACGACCATCATGGTCGTAGCCGCCAACCCGCTCGTTGAGGTCAAGAAACTGCGCAGGCGTAATCACCCCAGCGTTCAGCGCGCCTAACCCATACTGCACCCCGACGTTGTCAAGCGGGCGCCTGGCAAACCCCGTCTCTGGATCTCTACCAAAGACGTTGACCGCGTGATCGTATACGTCACACCGAGCACCCTTCGGGTTCGTCTCGGCGTCATAACGCGCGGCGTCCGGCAAGGCATCGGGACAGAACTCCGTCGGGGAAATCCGACCGGCGTTGCGGGACACGTTCGGCATGGTGTTTAGCACGAGAAATCCTGTGACCGCGCGTCGCTCTTCGTCGGAAAAGCCCAATCCAGCCGTCTCACCAAAATAGCGATTTAGCAACCTAGCATCCGTAAT
>DQEK01000330.1:2478-3782 GCA_003533545.1 Acidobacteriota bacterium
TCCAGCAGTCCGGGATAGTTGTCAGCGATCTGATGGTTCTGATAGGAACCCCCGGAACAACCCCAACCGATCGTGAATTGTGGCATGCCGAAGGCTTCCACAAAACGCTCCTTCACCATCATCATTGATTCGGCTGCGAGCAAATCGTGGCAGTTGTTCCCGAAAACATTGAGCGTAGACGACGCCACGGCGTAGCCCTGACGAAGCATCACGTCGTCCAGCACTCCACCGGTACGTGCCCCCTGGCGATACCACCCGTTCACGCATCCGCCACCGAAGGTATAAATGAGCCTGCCGTTCCAGCCGGCTGGAAGCTGCCACGGGTCAGGCTCAGCATCTGACGTCGGATCGTGCAGGACAGCGATCTGATAGATCGCCCGGTTGATGGTGCCCGTTTCGATTCTGACAATATACGGAACTTCTTTCCCGAGCAGGGTCGTCGTGTGAGCGAGATCATTAGGGCGGTCAGTGGGGTCAGGCAACCCCTTAAGCGATCCGCCCCCAGTCGAACGGTAGGCGTAATCCACCCGGCGTTCGACGCTACAATCGTCGTCCAGCGGCGGCCCGAGGGTCTCACCAGAGGGAAGCGCGAACTCCGTGGTTTCACAAACGAACGGCTGCTCCTGGGACCCAGAGAACACTGGTCCGGTCACCGGGTGATTACGGAGGTACAAGTCGACAGAGACACCAGAGCCAGCCGAGACGGCCAGTCGGTTAGCCCCTGTCTTCAGACCGGCAATGAGCCCCTCAAGTGCCCCCCCCACTTCACGAAATCTGGTGGTCACGTCCTGACCCTCGACCTCGACCGTCACCCGATCGACCGGGACACCGCTCGGCAGGTCGACACGTATCAGCGCATCGCCACCAGTAACCATGTCCGAGCGCGCAGACAACACCGTGACCTCTGGCACTCCTGCGGTTTCGGCTGACGAGCACCCGCCTAACGAGGCGACGAGGCCCGCGAGCGCCACGAGTAAAAACGGGATGCGAATAGCGAGCAGCGTCGGCGACATGAACATCGGCACAAACTTGCTCCTTCTGCGGGCTGTCTCGAGTCAGCTTTCGTGAGTCGCGCTGACATGATACCAAAGTGGATCCAACGGTTCCGGACCTGTCGAGGAAGCAGCATGCAGTTGTTCTTTCAGAGAACCACTCGTATAGTCGTTAGCAGAGTTACCCCATTTGTAGGAGCGCGACATATGAAACGGATCAGCCTCGCAATCTTGGTCACCGCATTGGCTTTCTCTACGCCCGCTAGGGCCCAACGCGACCCCTGGGCTGGTAGCTGGCGTGGCACCCTATCC
>DQEK01000235.1 GCA_003533545.1 Acidobacteriota bacterium
GCTCGAGCTGGGTTCCGGCGTGGGAGTTTGCCCGAAGGGCCGGAGGACCTCAGCAACTGGGTCCGGTGCATTACCCGCGGACTCGTGCCAATGCCGACCATCTACAACAACGGGCTCCAGATCGTGCAGGGTCCTGGATTTGTCACGGTGCAGCGAGAGATGGTGCACGAAACCCGGGTCATCCCGACCGACGGTTCGCCACATATCGGGGCGAACATCACCTCGTATCTAGGTGATCCGCGTGGTCGTTGGGAGGGAGACACGCTGGTGGTCGAAGTGACGAACCTCAACGACCGGAACTCGTTCCGTGGGTCGAGTGAGAATTTGACGTTGACCGAGCGCTACACCCGGACAGGTCCGGATACCTTGGAGTATCGGTTTACCTTGGAGGACCCGACGGTTTGGACCGAACCCTGGACCGGGATGTACACCTTCGTACGTGATGCAACGCAATACGAACTAGTTGAGTACGCGTGCCATGAGGGAAACTACGGCATGACTAACATCCTCAGTGGTTCGCGGGCGAGGGAGCGTGAGGCCGAGACCGGTCGGTAGACACGGGTGTACGGCCGTTTCTGCGTTGGCCGGGAACGACGTTTTTTGTTGAGGCTGCTTCCGTTGAGCAGCCTCAACACTGTACGCTCGATTTCAGATGCGCCGAGCGACGGAACGATCTACTGTTATGGAGAGTAGACACACTGGTGCTGCGGGCGCGGGCTAGCGTGACGCATTAGCGTGAAAGCAGAGGTAGCTCCTTGATGATGAACCAGCTTCGAACCACCCTGTCGTTTGCCATGGCCGCGACCGCGGTCGCCACGATCCCAGTGATGGCCCGTGCGGCCGATTACCATCACGTCCATATCACCGCGTCTAGTCCATCTGAGGGGGTGCGCTGGTATGAGCGGCATCTGGACTGCCAGCCGGTTGCGGACCGGCCCGATGCTGCTGATTGTGGCGGCGTGGAGTTGATCTTCGTGGTGCAGCCGACGATGGGCAGCACGCAGGGTACCGGGGTCAACCATATCGGGTTTTCCTACTCCGATCTCACCACCAAGATGGCCGAGCTCGAGGCGGTTGGGGTGCGAGGGTCGGGTGTCAGGCTGCAGCGCTTTCCGGATGGGTCGACGTTGCGTGATGTGCCGGGGTTGTTCAAACTGGGGTTCATTTTCGATCCTTGGGGCACCCGCATCGAGATGGTTGAAGACCAAGAGACCCTCGGGTTCCACCACATTCACCTCAGTGCTACGAATCCTGCCGAGACGCTTGCATGGTACCGCGACGTGCTGGGTGGCGAGGAGGCCAGTCTCAAGGGGAGGCTCGACGGCTTGCGTTTTGAAAACGTGTGGCTCCTGGTGGCTGAACATGCCGAGGGCGTGCCGGCGACTACCGAGGGCCGGGCCATCGACCACGTGGGGTTTGTGGTGTCAGACCTCGACGCGGCGGCCGTTGAAATGCGCGGCGCCGGCGTGACGTTCCAGCAAGAACCGGCGGTGCCCGAGAATGGTCGCAGCGCCGCGAAACGAGCGTTTCTGGTGGGGCCCGACAACGTCAGACTCGCGGTCGTCGAGACCGGCTGGTCCGGCGTGGCGGTTGCGCGTGCGGCTGACGCAGTCACGACCGACGCCGAGCCGTTTTCCGTACCGCGGACTCCCTGGGGCGAGCCCGACCTGCAAGGCGTATGGACGGGAAACTCGGCCCATAGCATTCCACTCGAACGTCCCGATGGGAGTGCCGACATTGGTGCACTGACGGCGGAGGAGGCGGAGGCCAGACGTGAGCGCGGGACGCTGGGCAGTATCTGGGGTTACGAACGAGAGTGGCGTGACACCACCTTGGGCTACGTTAAAACAGCACCCTCCACGCAGGTCGCCATGATCGTTGATCCGCCCGATGGACGCGTTCCTCCCATGACCGCAGAGGCTGAAGCGCGGGTCGCGGCTAGGCCACAACGCGACACATCCGGTCGCTCGGGAGCCGATGGGCCAGAGGACCTCAGCCTCTTTGTGCGGTGTATTACCAGAGGGGTGCCGGGCATGATGATGCCGTCTATCTATAACAACGGTCTCCAGATTGTGCAGGGACCGGGACACGTCGCGATTCAGAAGGAGATGATTCACGAGACCCGTGTGATTCCGACCGAACCGCAGCCGACGCTCGGAGACACGCTGACCAGCTGGCTGGGGACAACCCAGGGGCGTTGGGATGGGGACACGTTGGTGGTGGAAACAACCAACCTTAACGGGCGGGCACCCTATCGGGGATCGAGTGAGAATTTGACCCTGACCGAGAGGTTCACGCGAGTCGGCGAGACCGTGCTCGAGTACCAGTTCACAATGGACGACCCGACAGTCTGGACCCGCCCTTGGACCGGTATGTTCCGGTTCGACAAGGACGACGAGCAATACGAGCTTGTGGAGTACGCCTGCCACGAAGGTAATTACGGCATGACCAACATCCTGAGTGGTTCGCGCGCGAAGGAACAGGCGGAGACCTCTTCTCGGTAACCCGCTCTCGGAGACGACTTCTCCGCAGTTGCGCCACGGCCCCTGACCTCTAAGGTCGCCGTGTGCGCGTATCCAAGGACTTCCGTCGTTGCACCGTTTCAGTCATCGGCACGTCGCCAGTGTCTTCGTTCTGGCCGTCACACTGATGGCCGTTCTCGCCTCCGCGCAGCCTGCCAGCGCCCCCGCTGATGCGGCGGTAATCGCCGTCGTTCCGTTTCGCAACGTCAGCGGTCAATCGGTGGACGCGTGGATTGGCGGCGGTATTGCGGAAACCATGTCGGTCGACCTACGCAAGCGTGGGTTTCGCGTTATCGAACAGACGGCCGTTAATCGTGCCATTGAGGCCCGCGGCCTTCCGCCAACCGACGGAGGCATGCACACGATCCTACTGGAGGCCTGTCGTCAGCTCGGCGCTGACCTGCTCATCAGCGGCAGCTATCAGAGGTTAGGCGACGCGGTGCGCGTGACAGTCCGACTTGTCGGGGTTCGGTCCGGGGAAGTTCTGGACCACGGCCAGGTCGATGGTGTTGCACCTGAACTGTTTGAACTGCAGGACCGGGTGGTTCGGTCTGTCGTCGAACGACTCGCTGACGTCGGCGACCCGACCGCTGAGGTGGCACTAGGTCGAAAACTCGGGTCTGGACCGCCAGAGGACGTGGCACCGACGGCGAGCGGTCGGGATCCCGCTGCGGTGACCGGTGCCATAGGGCTGCCGCTGGATGAAGTTGACGACCAAGTGACGAGACCCGGTCCCGTACAGTTCGCCGAAGGCGGCTCTACGGTTGCGGGGCGGCCGTCAACCACCGCACTGCGTACAGCCGAACCACCGACTATCGACGGCCGTCTGGATGACCCCGTGTGGCGTGATGTGGTGCCGATTACCCAGTTCGTGCAAACCAGCCCGACTGAAGGCGGCCCTGCTACCGAAGACACCGAAGTTTGGCTCGCCTACGACAGCGACAACTTGTACGTCGCGTTCTATGCCCACTACAACGATCCTGGCATCATGCGCGCGAACCGTGCCGAACGTGACCAGACTCAGGGGGACGACCAGATGTCAATCATGGTCGATCCGTTTCTTGACCAACAGCGAGCCTACTTATTCTCGGTCAACGGCTTTGGGGTGCCTGGAGACGCCATCGTTAACGCCAGCGGTGGAAGAGGACGAAGCCGGAGCAGCGTCGGGAGGACGAGTGGGGGGTCGACCACAGGGTCCAGCTCAAGTAGTCGAAGTAGCGGTGGATCGAGTTCCGTCGGGTTTGGTATCCGGGGAGATTCATCCTGGGATGCGTTGTTCGAAGCGCGTGGAGGACTCGTCGAGGATGGGTGGACTGCCGAGATGGCAATTCCGTTTAAGAGCGTCCGGTATCCGGTGCGATCTGATGGGCAACCTCACCAATGGGGCTTCCAGATTAGCCGGAACATTCGCCATAAATCTGAATCGCTCGTCTGGTCACCTGTCTCCCGTAACATCGCCGGTCAGTTGACGCAAATGGGCATGCTTGACGGGATGATCGACCTGTCGACCAGCCGCAACCTTGAGTTACTGCCCACCTTCACCGGCTTACAGGT
>DQEK01000212.1:0-8195 GCA_003533545.1 Acidobacteriota bacterium
AGAAGGGCGGTGACGGCACCCATGTGGCCTTGGCGAGCAGCGTGCAGAAGCGCTGTCAACCCGCCCTTACTGTCGATGGTCGGCCGCGCGGCGGAATCCTCCTCCTCCTCCTCGACCTCACCGGCCAGATAGCGGGTACGCGCTGCAAGCACCGCGGCTTGGACCTGACTCTGCGTGGGCGTCCCATCATCCGCCCGAAACGCCGCAAGTACCGCTCGCTGCCGCTCACGCGCGAGGCCGGCCAGCCTACCCTCAGTAACTAAGTCCACGGATTTGGACGTGATGGCAGGGTCCGCACCCCGCGCCAGCAGCGTGCGGACGGTCTCGGCGCGGTTGCGCGACGCCGCGAAAATCAGCGGCGTCTGCCCCCAAGCATCCTCCACGGCGTCGATATCAGCCCCGCCGTCTAGCAACGTAACCACGGCCGCGGCGCTTCCTGACGCAGCGGCGAAGTGCAACGGACTCGTGCCGCTGGTAGACGTCACAGCCGACACGTTCGCGCCCGCCTCCAGCAGCCACTCAATGACCGCCGTGTGCCCCGCCATGCTCGCGATGTGCAACGGCGAGTAGTCGCCGATACGTGTCACCGCCTCGACGTCTGCACCGGCGAAGACCAGCATCTCGGCCATGGCGCGATCCCCGCGCTCGGCCGCCCAGTGCAACGCCGACATGCCGTCACCCTGCGCTTCATTGACGTCCGCACCCTGCTGGAGCAAGGCACGCATGGCCGACGGGTTGCCGCTCCGGGCCGCATCCGCTACCGGCGCAACTGGCTGCGCCGCCGCCGACAGGACGACAGTGAGCATGCCAATTCCGACGGCCATCACGGCCGACCGACGTTTTACCGCCACGGGACTCTCCTCACGCCGTCTCCGAGGGGGTTGGCGTAGACAGCGAAAAGGTGCCGCTACTGTCACCAAAGCCGTCCAATTCAAGCCCGAGCGACTGCATGAGAGCCAACATCGCGTTCGCCATCGGCGTGCCATCGGACGCCCGCAAATGCAAATTTCCGGTGAGGTGGCCATTAGCCCCCCCCAGCAATACGAGTGGGCAGCGCCTGTGGTTGTGGATGTTTCCATCAGCCATCGGCGAACCCCAGATAATCGCCGTCTTGTCGAGTAGCGACGCCTCCCCCTCCACCGTGTTCTGCAGCCGCTCCAAGAAATACGGCAGCTGCCCAACGCGATACCGGCAGATGGTGTTGAAGTCCATAATCCGCCGTTCATTGTTCCCGTGGTGTGACGCGGGGTGAAATGGCCGATTCGTGCCGCTCTCCGGGAACACACGATTCTGTGCATCGCGGCCGGTCTTGAACGAGATGACCCGAGTCATGTCGGTCTCCATCGCCAAAACCTGTAGATCGAACATCAGCTGCATGTGCTCCGAGAACGAGTCCGGCACCCCCGGTGGGGCATCCGGAAGCTCGCGCGGCTCCGCACCGTCATTGTGGCGCTCCACGAGTTGGATGCGGCGCTCCACTTCGCGCACGTTGTCAAGATAACGATCCATCCGACGACGATCCACGGCGCCTAGCTCGTTGCGCACCTCGGCCACATCGGTCAGGATCCAATCGAGGATGCTCCGACGGGTCGCCCGACGCTCTGCTCGCTCCTCGGGCGTACCACCCGCACCAAATAGCATGTCGAACGCCACCCGAGGGTCCCGGATCATCGGTAGTGGGTCGCTGGGGGATACCCAACTGATCGAATCGGTGTAGGCGCACGAGTAGTTGTACGTGCACCCGCCTGCCTGATCGAGGTTCTCGATGCAAAACTGCATCGATGGATGTGGCGTCGACTGACCAAACTGACGTGCGTACAACTGATCGAGCGACGTCCCGACGAACAGGTCAGAGCCCTGGGTTTGCTTGGGGTGAGATTGGGTCAAAAAAACCGCCGAAGAACGAAAGTGATCGCCGCCGATCTCCGGCGGCGCAAACGCCTCGGCCATCCGCACATCGGTATTACTGATGATCGTTAAATGATCACGAAACGGCTCCAACGACTTCAAGGGATTGTCCTCTACCAATTCGAAATCTTGTCCCACCGTCGCCGGAGCGAACAGGTGCCGGTCCGCACCCCAGTCGTTGCAACCCGGCAGGCCGTGGACCTCTTCAATGCAGACCAGACGGGTCGTGTCGGCCGCCGCGAGGACAGCGGCCCCGGAGCGTCCGGCCGGCACCATCGCATCGAGGAACGGCAACGCCACCGTGGTCCCTATCCCGCGCAGAAACGTCCGCCGTGGCAGATACTTCCCGCTAATGAATGACATCGTCCCTCCTCTGCCTCCCGAGAAGCTCCGTCTCAAACCGACGCGTGCTGTGCTCACTGTCCCCGCTTACGCTGGAACGCATCGCTCCCCACTACACCCAAGACAAATGACGCCATCCGATAATCATTCGCCTCGGCAGCCCGCGCAATGGCACGGACGGACGGCTGGTCGAAATACTCCACCCGCCGGCCGACGGCAAAGGCTAGCAGGTTTTCAGTGAACGTCCGCACCAGCGGGATCGGGCGTGCCAACAATGCGTCGACCAGCTCCCGCGGCGTCGACACCGGCGTGCCATCGTAGAACTCACCCCGGGTATCTAACGGCGCACCGTTCTCTCGCCGACGCCACTGGGCAGTAACATCGAAGTTGTCAAGTGCGAGTCCGATTGGGTCGATCAGGCGGTGACACGAACTACAGCTCGGATTCGACCGATGCAACTCCATCCGCTCGCGGGTAGTCAATGACCGACCATCCAACGTGCCTTCTGTGTCCTCCAACGTCGGCACATCGGGTGGCGGAGGCGGAGGAGGAGTACCGAGCAACACTTCCATCACCCACTTACCACGCAGTACCGGCGACGTGCGGTTCGCGAGCGACGTGAGCACCAGGATACTCCCATGCCCGAGCACACCTCGGCGGCTGTCGTCCGGATAGGCGACACGCCGGAATTGACGACCGGCGACACCGGGAATGCCATAGTGCCGGGCGAGCCGCTCGTTGACGAAGGTGTAGTCCGCACGGTAGAGGTCTAACAAGCTCCGGTTCCGCTGCACCAGGTCAGCAAAAAAGAGTTCGGTCTCTTGCCGCATCGCCTCGGCGAGGTTCTCGTCGTAATTTGGATAAAAATTGGGGTCCGGTCGGACTTTGTCCATATCCTGCAACCGGAACCACTGCGCGGCGAAGCGTGTGCCGAGTGCTTCCGCGCGCGTGTCGGCCAGCATGCGCAGCGCTTGCCGTTCGAGTTCCTCAGGCGACAATCGACCTTCGTCGGCCAGCGTCTGGAGCTCCTCGTCAGGCGGGGTCCCCCAAAGGAAGAACGACAGACGGGAAGCGAGGCCCACATCACTGACGCGATAGCCTTGGTCCGGCGCATCGACTGGCTCGCGCTCAAGTCGCAGGACAAAGTGAGGACTCGCCAGCATCGCCTCGAGCGCGGTCCGCACGCCGATCTCGAAGCCCCCCTTTTCGGCACCTTCCTCGTAGAACGACATCAAGCCATCCCGGTCCTGTTCCGTGAGGGCACGCCGATACGCCGCCCGGCCAAGTCGGTCGATGATTTCCCGCGCGCACGGGCGGGCCTCCTCAGCCCCCGTCGGCCGGCAAGTAAAGATCCGCCGGCGGCTGGGCGTTTCGGATAATCCCCTGACGTTATAGGGCCCACTGACCACAACGTCCCGCACGTGTGGCAACGTCGTAACCCCCGACCCGCCAGACCCGCCGCCCGCGAACGACCAGTCGTGCGGGCGGATCAGATCTTCGTACGGACCATCAGCCCGCCGGATGAACGCCACCGCGAGTCGGTGCTGCCCGGCTGGCACGAAGATTGGCAAGGTTTCGGTCGGGACACCGCCACGGCCATCGGCACCGACGCGGCGATCGGTGTTGTAATGCAGCAACGCCACCCGCTTCCCATCGATCGAGACGTCGACGTCCTCGATTCTGGTGTTGGCGCCGGACGTGAAGGTCAGGCTAAAAACGTACTCGGCATCCGCTGGAAACACGTGGTCGACGACGATGCCCCCCCGCGTCCCGTAAGGCGCGCCCTCGACATGGTCCCAAGGATGCTGGGAAACGTACTCCGAATTGGAGTAGGTGTGGTCGACAGCCGGGCCGCGGCGCTCGCCCATGGCGAGGCGGCTAATGGCACTCGCCGCGTTGAGGTACGACTCAAGCAACATCGGCGATAGTGTCTGCGCATCGGCGATGTTGTCGAAGTTAGCACTGAACTGGTCGAGTGGTAACCAGTCGGCGGCCTCAACGTCCAGCGCTAAGAGGTCCTTGATAGCAAGGCTGTATTCAGAACGATTCAGCCGTTGGAACGTCCGGCCACCGGGATTCGGGGACAGGCGCGCCACCTCGTCGAGTTGATGCTCAAGAGTTTCGACCAAGGCCTGGATCGCCTCCGGCGTCGGCGGCCTCGTACCCGGAGGCGGCATCATACCCGCCCGCAGTTTTCGGATCATCTTCTCGGCCGTCTCGCCGTGCCGGGCAGCCGCCATCACGTCGAAGTCCTCAAGCGACAGGTTGCCCCTGCGGGCCCGGTCGTTGTGACAACCCGTGCAGACCCGTTGGACCGTAACGACAGGGTCGGTTTCCGTCAGCCCTGGCGGGCGCTGACCTGAGAGCACGACCCCTGCTGCCTGGGCGGGCTGTTTCGTCTTTACCGCGACGCCGGGCAGCGCGAGCACGAGAGCAACCGCGATGAGAGTGGCAGGCAGTGCCTTCATGCGAGATCAGTAGGGGCGTTTCCTGTGATTCTAGCCGTGCCGCACCCCCCGGTCAAAGAGAATAGGGGTGGGGACCGAGACAGAGTGTGGCGGAGCGCACCGAGGGCGAAGACGCACACGGGCAAACGTTTCTAACGATGACGGCAATAGGATGTGGTTCACTCAAAATAACTGAGGCCGTTTATACAGGAACGGCGCAAACGACCCGGACGTGAGCCCGTGGGTTTTGTTGACTTGAGCAGAGGGTCCTCCAGCGACCTACACTTCTCAGCAACAGACGTTGCATCCACAGCGCGTTGCCACGGTCATTGGCACGCGCGAGCGCGGAATCGCTTGTGCATGTGAGACTCGCCCCATCCCGCGAGCACCCCGCGCGACACAAGAGGACAGCACTAGATATCAAGCAACAGCTCGACGACGGTGTCAGTCTCCCCAAAATCAGAGACCACGGCGTCGGCCTTCGTCCCTCGCAGCGCAACCTCGTCGTAAGTACCAGTCGCTACCGCGACCGATCGGGCTCCCGCCGCAAGTGCGCACTGCACGTCTAGCGGGGTATCACCGATTACGACAACGTGATGAGCCCCCTGGACCGTTACGCCCTTCCGCTCTGCCCGAGCGACCGCGATCGACACCAGCTCATCCCGCACCGGCGCATCATCACCATACGCGCCGAAGTGAAAGAATCGCCATAGGTCGAAGTGCTCGAGTTTGATCCGCGCCGGGTGGGCGAAGTTGCCCGTCACCAATCCACACTTAACCTCGTCCACCCGACTGAGCCGGTCGAGCAGCGTTAACACACCGGGCATCAGCCCCTTCCGAGGTCCTGGAAAGTGGATCTCCTCCCCAAACAGATCGCAGTAGCGCCGGTGAAAACGCTCCCGGTCCACCCTGTCGGCGACAACACCGGCGCGGCGAAGCGCGTCTGTCAAAATGAGCTCGTCGGTCATACCGGCGACCGGCACGCCATCGAAGCCTTGTTTGACTCCAAACAACTCTTCGAAAGCTCGCGTGAGCGCGCGATAGCCGGCGCGACCCGACAGCAGCAGGGTCCCGTCGATATCGAACAACAGAATCTTGGCAACCACTAGTGGTTCACGACTGAACGGACGGTCGTCAGACCCCGAGGTCGCGGTTGACCTCGTCGACAATCCGGTTGAACTGCGTCAGCGCACCAACGATTGCTCGCACGGCCAAGAAGTTGGCCACGATGGCCAGAATGGCCAGCAGCGAATGGAACCCGGGGTGGATAACGCCGGTGTCAACGCCGCCGCCGACAATAGCGGTCACCATCGTTAGTCCCATCGCCACTGAGACAATCTTGAAAACCGGCCCCCGTAACGCGGACACCCGGGCCACCGCGTCAGTCCTCAGGTTGCCTTCGGTCACCGCGTCCTTGATGGCGCGAACCTTACCGATGAGGTAGAACATGGTCATCGAATGCCCGAGCAGGGTGATCAGCGTGATGAAGATAGCTAACGTGGCATGCCTGAGTATGTCCTCGGCTCCGGATGACGTGTAACCGAGCGCGAAACTGAAAACGAGGCCGACGAGGGAAAGGATTGACGCTGTGATCAGGGCTGAAGACATCGGCCGTCCATCATATCAGCGGCCGAGACCTTCGTGAGCCACACCCCATCGACCGTCGTAACCCGATGGCTCCCCACCGTTCGCGAGCGGCTGGGAACGCGGCTGGACCTGCTCGATCTTGCCATGGGGACAGGCCGACACAGCCGGGCGGCCGCCGCGTACGGCTTCCGCGTGTTCGGCGTGGACCGGGACCTCGGACGGGTCCGTGAAGCACGAACCGGCTCGCTGGCCTACGCCAGACTTTGGGTTGCCGACCTTGAGGAGGTCACGCTTCCGCGCGAGCGGTTTGACCTCGTCATCTGTACCAACTACCTGCAACGATCACTCTGGACGTCGCTCCGTGAGACGGTTCGTCCAGGCGGATTCGTCATCTACGAGACGTTCACCGTGGCTCAACGTGCACGTGGAACCGGGCCACGCTCACCGGACCATCTATTGCAACCAGGGGAGCTACGACGCGTTTTCTCAGGTTGGGAGATCTACCACCTCGAGGAGCACGATACGCCGACCGCAGTCGCGCAAACCGTGGCACGTAAACCGGCCGAGCGACTTTAATTGGCCTCAGCCTTGCGGGAGGTCGAGGGTCGGTTCGCGTTCTCCACACGTGCGACGAGCGCCCGGTGCTCTCGAATCAACAATTCGAGATGCTCGCGTTCTTCGTTGGCAAACTCCAAAAAGATCCGCTTGCCCTCAGAGTCTTCAAATCGCTCACCATAACGCTTGAAAAACTGGTGGGAATTCCGCTCGCACTTGATGGCAAGCATGAGCGCTTCCCGATCATCGACGACCCCAGCAAGTTCCTCTGCACCCGAGGCGAAGAGACCATTCGCGGCCCCCTTGAAGAAGAGAAACGTTGGATAGGACTCGAGGCGAGGGTCCTCAGCCAGCAATTCCTGATAGCGTCCCTCAAGGGCGTCCAAGTGCTCCGTCTCCTCCTCGGACAGCCGCTTAAACACCTTTTTCGCCCGAGCGTCCCGAACCAGTTTTGCGCCCCGAGTATAGAAATCGAGGCCGCTCCGTTCGGTGGCAATCGCCATCTTCAGGGCATCCCGCGCGAACAGGATCTCCGTAGGGGCACTCTGGGGAGCCGCGGGACGTCCCGCCTGGCAGTCCTCACAGGCACCATAGATCTGCAGCACGCTCTGCCGCGGCTGAAAGCCGCGAGCGCCCGAGATTTCCTCAAGTAACACCTCGATGTCCGAGCTCAGGAACTCCGACGAACGGTTGCAGGACTCGCACACCAAATGGAAGTGCCGGGGATGACCGTAGGAATGCTCAAAGCGAAAGCGGCCATCACCAAAGTCAACTTTCCGGGCAATGCCGGCGTCAACCATCCACTGGAGGGTTCGGTAAACAGTCGCGCGACTGATCTTCTGGTCTTCCTGACGCATCAGGTCGAACAGGTCGTCGGCACTGAGATGCCCGTCCTGTCGCAGAAAAACACTGACGATTAGATCGCGTTTGGTAGAACGCTTCCCGCCGGTCGAACGCAGACGTTCTAGGTAATCGGATTGTGCGTCCATTGCGCCGACCGGAAGTTCCCGGCGAGTGTAATTACACGTCGAAAGATGAACCGCACCCGCAGGTCGACTTGGCGTTCGGATTCTTGATGGTGAAGCCACCACCCGTCAGATTGTCGACGAAGTCGACCTGAGCACCAGTCAAGTAACGCATGCTGATTGGATCAACATACAGGCGCACGCCATTCGACTCGAACACGCGGTCGGCCGACCCGTCGCCGCCTCCTTCTTCGATCATCAGTCCGTACTGGAAACCCGAGCAGCCTCCCCCCTGCACAAAAACGCGAAGGCCAGCGTCGGTCTTGTTCTCCTCCGACATCAGATCGACGATCTTGCTCGCGGCGGTCTCGGTCACTGTGACTAACTCAGA
>DQEK01000212.1:8586-11049 GCA_003533545.1 Acidobacteriota bacterium
GATTATATCTACGCGCTCCGCAACGCTTCAAGGTGTCTGTTGCGAGCGTCGCCAAAACGACCAGCTAAACATCTGTAAATACTGGTGTTATACAATAGCCTCTGTGCCTCTGTTAGGCCGGATTGCCGAAAACCTCAACCAATGACGTGCCCGACATCCCCGCTGCTGGACCAAGCTCAGGCCAGGTGGACGGCATTAGGCACAGCCACACCGGATCTCGCTCCGGCGATCGCACTGCAGCGGGCTTTCGTGAACCGCACGATCGAAACTGTCGACCGCCTTCAGCAATTAGACAAGCCTGTCCTCGAGCTGGAACCGGGACTCGCCGCGACCAAGCTACGAGCGTCGACACCGGCACTGCGTGGGGAGGTGCTGGAGCTTCCGGTCGATTTACTGGGGCCACTGGTCTTCCAAGCCTGCGATGACCTCGCTTCTGGAGGTGCCGGAGAGGTGGCCCAGCGAGTCCGGAACTGTCTGGATGCCGGCAGAATCGACATCTCGTCGCTACTGACCGCCTCGTTCGAGCGCAATCAGGCGGCCATTCGGGTCAAGGCGACGCACGAGGGCATCGCACCGGACGTTCTGTGGCTGGCCGCCGAGCTCGCTGTCGGACCGGCTGCCCACGTGGCCCAGCAGACGGTGTTCGCTCCCCGGGGCGAGCAGCTGGCTTCAACGCTGACCGGTGCCCTAGACGCTTGGCCACATGGTTACTGTCCAGCCTGCGGCTCGTGGCCAGCGTTCGCGGAGGACCTTGACGCTGTGAGCTTTTTGCGGTGTTCGTTTTGCGGACTCCAGTGGCACCTTAACTTCGCCGGGTGCACTTATTGCGGCAATGACCCTGCTCAGCTCTCCTCCGCTAGCATAGCCACCGGGTCTCCTCATCGAGCGCAACTCTGCCGAGGTTGTGGCGCCTACCTGAAACGGTTGACCGTAACGAGCCCGACCCCATTCGAGTTGCTCCCGATAGAAGACCTCGCTTCGACAGATCTCGACATCCTCGCTGCCGAGCAAGGTTTCGGCCGACCTTCATTGCCCGATCTGGATGGGCCCGAGCGTTACCCGTGTGAAAACGTCAAGTCAACACGCTGAATTTTGGACATGTCCGGACGAGCATCGTTGACCGCCTTGTTGCTCGGCATCCTCGCGACCACCGCGTCGGCCCAGAACCAGCCTCACGCGAGGCTGTTTCCGCCAGAAGATATCGGTGTGCTCGAAGCACCTGACCGCGGGCTCTGGCAGCAACCAGACAGGATCATGGACGTCCTAAATGTCCGCGAAGGCTCGATCGTCGCCGACGTCGGCGCCGGCGCCGGCTGGTTCACCGTGCGGCTGGCACGGCGGGTAGGCCCAGACGGGCGAGTGTACGCCGAAGACATCCAGCAACCGATGTTGAACGCGATCGCGTATCGGGTCAGCCGCGAAAGCTTGTCCAACGTTGAAACCGTGTTGGGCACGGCGGAAGATCCGATGCTGCCCGCCGACCTCGATGCTGTGCTGATCGTCGACGTCTACGCCGAAGTCGGCAACCCCGTATCGTTACTAACCGACGTGGCGGCCGCGCTCAAACCAGACGGGCGCTTGGCTATCGTCGACTTCACGAAAGAAGGGGGTGGACCTGGACCGCTGCGGGAGTTTCGAGTCGACGCTCAACGTGTCATTCGTGACGCTGAAGCCGCCGGTCTTACTCTCATGTCATACGAGACTTTTTTGCCCTACCAGTTTCTACTCGTCTTCGGCCTCGACCAGCGCGCACCCACGCCCGGCACCTCCAGTCGCTGACCGCGTGCCGACCGTATCAGAGAGATCGATGCCAACCGCACTCACAATAGCAGGTAGCGACTCCAGTGGTGGCGCCGGCGTCCAAGCCGACTTGAAGACCTTCGCGGCACATCACGTACATGGTGTGTGCGCCATCACCGCGGTCACGGCGCAGAACACGGTCGGGATCACGACCGTCGAAACCATGAGTCCGGTGGTCGTTACCACGCAAATCGATTCGGTGCTAGACGATTTCGACGTGAAGGCCGTCAAGACGGGCATGCTCGCTACACGGTCGATCGTGACAGAAGTATGCGGTCGACTGGAAGTACACTCGCGCATCCCTGTAGTAGTTGATCCCGTGATGATCTCGACCAGCGGCCACCGTCTGCTCGATGACGACGCCGTCGAAATCGTTCGCACTCGGCTTCTTCCGCTCGCCCGGGTCGTCACACCAAATCGACTTGAAGCCGAAACGCTGACTGGCCACTCGATCGGATCGCTCGCATCCGCGGCCCGAGCCGGCGCCCGCCTTCGGGAACTTGGCGCCACAGCGGTCGTGATAACCGGGGGGCACTTTGACGGACCAGACGCTGTCGATCTCTTCGACGACGGCACCAAGGTCGTAGAACTACGCGGCCCAAGAGTCGAGGGCCCGTCTACCCACGGCACCGGTTGCACTTTCGCCGCCAGCATCGCCGCCGG
>DQEK01000116.1 GCA_003533545.1 Acidobacteriota bacterium
CCGGCCTTGCTCTGCAGCAGGCGCCAGGCCTTTCGCCGCTCAACACAGAACAGCACTAGCTGTCGTGACAAGGCGACCACTTGAGGCTTACCGTCAGGCCCCGGCACCTTCGCGAAGACCCCGAAGTCCGGCACAAAAGCGCGGTGCTCGGGGTCGAGGTGGCGACGGTGGACGACATCCTGCTGGGTAATCCGCAACAGCATGTTTTCGAGTGGGATCAAACGCTCGACCGCGCTCTCGTCCTTGACGCGCTTGAGATGGTTCCGGAAACGGGCTTCAGTCGCGCACCAGTGCGCCACGGTGTAGCGATATTTCTCGCCCGTGCTCTTGAACTTCGTCGTGTACCAGTCCTTGTCGGGATGGGGGTTGCCCTTGAGGTCGAGCGCCTCAGCGTAGGTCTCACCCAGCGTCGGGTTGAAGACGAACTCGGGGGCACCGCGCGAGTCACGGACCCGCTGGGCCTGATCGAGAGCCATGTCGTCGGCCACCCCGTGCTCCGGCTGGCACGTCGTAAAGCACTGGAGAAAGCCGGTCCCGCGATACTCGAGCGAGTCGAGGATGGCCCGGAAGAACTTCGGGGCATTAGCGATCGAAATTTGCGACACGAAGGGAGACCCGTGGCCGGCCAGGAACGTTTCAGCCACGGTCTTCTTCTCGACCGCCTTACCCTGAGTGGCTGCGCCAAAGGAGTTCATGTCGCTCCCCCCCAGCATCGGTGTCGAATCGGAATTCTGACCGCCCGTATTCGAATAGACCTGCGTGTCGAGCATCACCGCTTTCACATTAGGACGGTTCTGCAGCACCATCTTGGACACGTTCTGATACCCGATGTCGCCCATACCCCCATCCCCACCGACAATCCATACCTTTGGCAACTCCTTGATCTCGTCATCGGTCATCAAGTTGTCACTGAAGTGGGTGTAATCGTAGTAATCCTGCTCCGTCACCGACGTCCCGGTCTGGTCCATGAGGGTGTCGGCAAGGCGCTCGGGAATAACGGAACGCCTGGCGTGATCGACCATGAAGCTCTCACCAAAAAGCCACCCAATCGTCGCACCGTCTTGAAACAGTGAATTCATCCACGGATAGGGATGCGGGTTGTTGGGCGGAGTCGACCCGTATACCGTGTTGCACCCGGTATGAGCCGCCATCGCCATAACGCATTGGCCATTGGCCAACCGGCCGTCGAGGGCCTGCAGGTCTTTATGGTTGAACGACTCCTGCTCGAGCACGGTCGCCAGCGCGTCGACGATCTCCTCATCCGATATCGGGCCACGTGCCTCAAGTCGAACAGCGGTGTCCTTGTCGCTGTCGCCACCAAGTCCCATGACAACGTGTGCGACCGTGCGAACGAAGAGCGCGTGCTGCTCCGGACGCAATGCCGCCAGGGCCGCCAGAGACGCAACGCCGCCCCGACGGAGCTCGTCCGCTTTCTCCGAAAACCGATCCGCCTTGGCGTGATAGAGCGGTCGCATGTAGGCCTCAGTCAGCGACGCGATCGCTCGCAGGACGCTCTTCTCGCCACATCCAGCACAGGCGCCATCGCCTGAGACCAGGGCGTCGTAATTCCGACGAACCATCAAGTGGTTCCGCAAAGTCGCCGTCTTGGAATCGACAGGGTGTTCGTCGTTGTAGAACCCGAGGAACTTCTGCTCCGTATCCGGCAGCAGATCGAGAAACGCGGTTCCGGTCTCATGTTCCGCGTTAACACTCTCGGTCTCCGCCACCATCCGCAGCGCATCGTGGTCACCGCACGCGGTGACGCACGCCGCACACCCCTTGCAAAGGTCAGAAACGAAGATCGAGAACACGCCGCCGCTGCCGGGGTTCTTCTTCTCCGGACCCTTGAAAATCGCGTTGACCTTGTTGTACGCGACCGGCGCCCGCTCGATGATGTCTAAAAATTGGGCGCGAGCCGCGTCCGAAAAGCCGTTCAAACCGCTGGTGGCCTCGCGGACGAGTTCGGGGAACGGGGCGTCGGTCTTGCCGCCGATCGCATCGTTCATCAGCGACCGGGTTCGTTGCTCAATCTCTGGTACATGGGCGATCAGTTTCGCCCGGTCGTCCGTACTCTCGACGTAATTGTTGATGGCCGTCCGCAGCACCGTCTCGATGTCCTGCGAGCAATTCGGAAGAGCCGTATCCGGACAGACCGCGATGCACTCCATGCACTGGGTGCAGTTCTCGGGAATGAAGAGCGGCGTCTCACGGCGGGCAACATACTTGGACGCCGTATCGCCGGTCCCCGCCGCCATTACGCTCATCGCGGCCAGTGGCGAGGCCGGCTGGTCGTAGCCGTAGTCAGACCGGAACTCTGAATCGAACACCCCAACCTGCGTCACCGGGGTTCGCTCGGCCTGTCCTTCCGGTAGCGGAGTCGAACGGCACGTGCCGCACCCACCGTTGTCGATAGTGAGCGGCAGCATGGGAAGGCCACGGAGCGTGGAACGATCAGCCGCCGTGATTTCGCCCACCTTGATCTCGGTCACACGGCTGAAACCCTGGGTCATGACCTCCATGTTGGACTCGACGACCGCCGGACCAAGTTTGCCAAACTTCTTTTGATACTGATTGCGGACGACTTCCTCAAACTGCTCGTTGCTGATCTCGAAATCCTGGAGCAACGGAGACACCTTAAAGAAGGCACCGAGAAACGCATTGCCCTGCATCCTGAGCTGCAGGTCAGCGCGGTTGGTCGCCTTGCGAGCAACGTCAAAACCCGGCAGAGTAAACACTCGGATCTTTTTGTCCAGGATCTCCGTACGGGCCCAGAGCGGTAGCCGCTCCCAGGCTTCCTCCGCCGTCTCGTCAGACTCCCAGATCAACGCGCCGCCTTCGGACATCCCGTCCAACGGATTGCAGTGCGTGAATGCTTTGGGGTCGCAACAGAGCACCACATCAACATGCCGCAGGTCGCAGTTCACCCGGATGCGTTCCGGCGCCACAACGAGAAAATACGAGGTTGGCGCGCCCTTCTTTTCCGACCCATATTTCGGATTGGCGCTGACGTGGATAACCTCTTTGAGGCGACCGAACTCGTCCAGCTCCGTATGACGCGCCGAGAGAAAATCGTTAAAGTCCCCAATAATCGCGCCCAGGTTCTTACCGGTCGTGATCGCCCCCCAGCCGCCGATCGAGTGGAACCTCACCGCGATCGCACCCTCGGGAAGCAACGACGGGGTCTCATCCGATTTGACTTCGTAGGGGTGAGGAACACCAAGCACAAAGAAGGAGGCTCCGTCCTCCGCGATGCGACCATCCGTCCGCGCCCGACCCGATGTGGCGTACTCATACGCGCCCAGGATGTGCTCCGGACGGAAGTCGCGAGACCCCAGCCCGTAAATACCGTTAAAGATCCTCGGCACGTCGCTGGCTGGTATCGCAGGAAATCCCTCCTCAATCGGATGTCCCTCGATGATCAGTGCCTTGTTGAGCGCGGTTCGAATGTCGCGGCCAAGCGGATTGTCACCGGCCAACGGTTCATCGGTCCGCTCCAGTACGATGGCGTTGCGCTTACCCGCGAGGGCCTTTGCCATGGCCTGCTCGGGGAACGGCCGGAGCACGTTGACGTGGATCGAACCGACCTTGGCCCCCCTGGTCTGTCGCAGGTGGTCGACCGCGGCCTCGCAATTCTCGGCCGCCGATCCCAACGCAATGAAGACGGTCTCGGCGTCCTCGGTTTTGTATTCCGTCAGTAGACCGTAGTGACGCCCCGTGAGACGACCGAACTCCTCGTGCGACTCCACCAGATACTGGAGAATCGGCTCGATGAAGTTATTCCGGCGGGCCGCCACACCCTGCATGTAGTGTTCCTGGTTCTGGACCGGACCCAGTAGCACAGGATTGGCCAGGTCGTACATCTTCGGCACGCGCCGACGGGTCGGACCGAATAGCGTGCGCTGCGCCTCGGTCGGACTCTCGATAATGTCTTCTGGAGCCCCCAGGAACTCTCGGATAAGTTCAGCCTCGTGGCGATAGAAGGTCCGCTCGAGGTGCGTGGTCAAAAACCCATCCTGTACGTTCATACC
>DQEK01000091.1 GCA_003533545.1 Acidobacteriota bacterium
CCCGCGTCCACGGTCCCAGCTGAGTGCGCGCAACTCGTTCCTGTACTTGACCCTCTTTACCACGCTCTACATTAGCGCGTTCAGCTTGGGCAGCTTGCTGTTTCAACTTATCGACACGTTGTTTCCTGATCCTGCGGCCCCGACGGGTCAGCCAGTCGAAGACGCGATACGTTGGGCGATTTCGTCGTTGATCGTTGCGGTGCCCGTTTTTCTTTACGTCTCCAGGTTGACCCGCCGCGAGGCACGTCTCGACGGGACAGAGGGTGGGTCCAGGGACCGCCGATGGCTCACGTATCTGACGCTGTTCGTGGCTACCGCTGTGGTGATTGTCGACCTGATCGTCCTGATCTATAACGGGCTTGGGGGAGAGCTCACGGCGCGGTTCGTGTTGAAGGGCCTCACGGTCGGTGGCATTGCCGGAGCTGTCTTCTGTTATTACTTATGGGACATCAAAGCGGACGAGTCGGGAACGTCCTCATGACCCCAAATGGGCGTCGAACCTCTCTGTCCATCGGCGTCGGTGCCGTGGTTGTGGCGGCCGTTGGGGCGGGGCTCCTGGTGCTGGAATCGCCTGGCGAGGCTAGGTTCCGCCGGTTCGACGAGCGGCGCATTGAGCACCTTCAGCAGATCTCTCGATCGGTTGCGTTATTTTGGACGGTGAACGCCGACCTACCCGAGTCATTGGATCAACTCTCCGATGTTGGAGGTGTGGCGGAGACACCGAGGGACCCTGAAAGTGGAACCCCCTACGGCTACCGGGTCGTCGACCAGGCACGATACGAACTGTGCGCCGAGTTCGCGCGGACGACCGAAGACCGAGTCCTCCGGCCAGACGAGGAACTTTGGTCGCATGCGGAAGGCCGGCAGTGTTTTGAACTCGCGCCGTTAGAGACTGAGCGTTGACTGCGGTTCCACCGCGCGGCTCGGATACGATGCGTTCTCGTGAACAACAGAAAGGGATGGCCGATGCTATTTGCAGTCAGATACGGTCAACTAACAAGGAAATGGCCTGTCGTGTTGGGATCTGACTGACAACCGAATGCGCACACGCGAGTCAGAATTCCTTGTGAATTTCCCCTGCACACCAACGGCAGGCGGAACGAGTCATGCCTCGAGTTCAGGAGAACACTCAATGCAACCATTTGTCCGCGTCGTTGCTACCGTGCTGTTTGTGGGCCTGTCCTCGCCCTTGCTCGAGGCACAGCAACGGGCTCCAGAGCCCTTCGCGGCGGGTGGTATCCCTGCCGTCTCGCTTCCGGACCCGCCGGTCGAGTATGGAACTGCCGAGGGCCAGGGCATCCGTGTGAGCGTCGTGACCAGAGGGCTGACCTATCCCTGGGGTCTAGCGTTTCTTCCTGACGGGAGCGCGCTTGTGACCGAGCGGTTGGGTGCCGTCAGAGTGATTAGGGAAGGGGCGCTCGACTCGAATCCGCTGTCTGGCGTGCCTGAAGTGTTCACCGGCACGGCGCTCGCCGGACTCATGGACGTTGCGGTACACCCGGCGTTCTCGGAAAACCAATGGGTGTACTTAACCTATTCCAAACCAACAGCCAATGGCTCAACGGTGGCTCTGGCGAGAGGCCGTTTGGAAGGGCACACGTTGTCCGACGTTCGGGATATCTTCGTCAGTGATGCTGACGGTGCCGCGGCAGGGGCCTCACGTTTACTCTTCGCCGAGGACGGCACGCTGTACATGTCGCTGGGAGGCGCGTTCGGTGGCCGCCGGCCGAGCGCGCAGGACCCGGCAAGTCACGTAGGCAAGGTGTTGCGATTGCGTGATGATGGCACCGTCCCAGACGACAATCCGTTCGTTGGGCGTACGGGTCACCGGCCGGAGGTGTTCTCGTTGGGACATCGTAATCCGATGGGGATGGCCATTCATCCGGACACCGGGGCGTTGTGGGCCAGCGAGCACGCTCCGATGGGGGGTGACGAGGTCAACATCATCCTTCCGGGTCGCAACTACGGCTGGCCGGTCGTCTCCTACTCCCGGGAATATACCGGACAACGCATTGCGGACCGACCGTGGCGTGAAGGTCTTGAACAGCCGGAGATCGTGTGGATCCCCTCGATTGCACCGTCGGGATTGCTCTTCTATACCGGTGATCGTTTTCCTGCCTGGCACGGTGATCTCTTTGTGGGCTCGCTCATGATTGGTCGCGTCGAGCGTACCGGGCATCTTGAGCGAATTAAGTTCAACGCGCAGGGCCTTGAGCAGCGGCGGGAATGGTTGCTGGCTGATCTCAGGCGACGCATCCGTGATGTGACGCAGGGGCCGGACGGGCTGATCTACGTGCTGACCGCAGGAAGTTTTCTTGGCGTCGACCCGATGCGCGGTGAGGCTGCGCTCCTACGAATCGAACCAATCGAGTGAGCCGGGGACCCGCGGCTGAACGCGAGACGGGCCGGCAAACGAGACGCCGCATGCGTGCCCAGGAGAGTAGGCTGCGCGTTGAGTCCCCTTCCAACCGGGGGTAGGATCACCGTTTGTGCTGGTTTGGAGACGGTGCTTCGAGGAGGAATCGAGGTATCGTCATGAACGGCTTTGGTGAGAGCGCAAGGTTTGTCGAACTGAGCCCGTAAGGTGATTCGTTTAGCTACCATTGTCCCCTTCGGAAGGAAGCTGTCATGAGAACTCTTCTCGGCATTTTGCTGTCTGCGTTGTTCGTAGTGTCGCTGTCGACCCCGACTTTGGCGGTCGAGGAACCGGTGGAGTTGACCCACGGTCAGGTATCTGGCGTGGAGCTAGAGAACGGCGTTACTGTGTTTCGGGGTATTCCGTTCGCGGCACCGCCCGTCGGCGATCTGCGCTGGAAGCCGCCCGAGCCTCCTATTCCGTGGCGAGGCGTGAGGGTGGCCGACACTTTTGGTCCGGCCTGCATGCAGGGCCGTGCGCCACTAATGAGCGAAGACTGTCTCTATCTGAACGTGTGGACGAAGGCCGCGTCCGACCAGGACAACTTGCCCGTGATGGTCTGGATTCACGGTGGCGGCTGGAGTTCTGGCGCGAGTAGCAACGGGACGTACGACGGCTTCGGTTTTGCTGATAAGGGGGTGGTGCTCGTCTCGGTTAACTATCGGATGAACGCCTTCGGCTTTATGGCCCATCCCGCGCTGTCGGCCGAGTCGGAACGAAGCGTGTCTGGTAACTACGGCATCTTGGACCATGTTGCCGCCCTGGAATGGGTGCGAGATAACATCAGCGGTTTCGGTGGGAACCCAGATAACGTTACGATTTTCGGAGAATCGGCTGGCGGCGCGAGCGTCTACTCGTTGCTGGCCACGCCGCTCGCCAAAGGCTTGTTTCACCGGGCCATCTCTGAGAGCACGTGGATCACACCGACCAACGTGACCCATTTGACGCGCCACAACGGCTTTTCTGACAGCGCCGAGGAACGGGGCCGGCAGGCGATTGCCGAGAAGCTCAGCGAAATGGGTAAATCCGCCGCCGGCGACCTCCTGGGTGCGATGCGGAGCCTATCGGCGGATGACCTCATGAGCATGCGATTTAGCGTGTCACTGGCCGAAGACGGCTGGGTGTTGCCGAAGTCACCCGCTGAGATTTTCCAGGAGGGTTCGCACAACGTTGTCCCGTTGCTGGCTGGGGTGAATGACGGGGAGGGGCTCATGTTCGTTCGGCCCAACCGGACGTTCACCACTCTTGAAGAGCAGAAGGAAGAGCGTCTGGCGGAGTGGGGTGAGCACGGTCGTGGCTTGGCCGACCACTACCTGGCTAAGGCTCCGGAAGGCCTCTACACCAGCGAGGTTGACTACAACACGGACGCTTGGTTCGCTCGGCCGAATCGGGAGATTCTCAACGCAATGTCGGAGACGTCGGCCGACGTGTTCATGTATCTGTTTACGCGTAACCTGCGTGACCCCAGTCAGCGGGCTCCCCATGCTATGGAACTCCGCTACGTGTTTCAGACCTTGCCTGACAGCGCGCCGGAGGTGGACCTCGGAATTTCCGATCTAATGAGCGACTACTGGATCGAGTTCGCCACGCGCGGTACCCCCAATCGAGACGGCCTCCCTGTCTGGCCAGACTATGACCAGCGTCGACAGGAACACCAGATCATCGGAGCGGAAATTGAGCAGGGGGCTGGGTTCCGACGCCAGGAGTTGGATGCGTTGGATGACTATTTCACCGCGACCTACGGCAGCGCGAGACGCTAGCGGCTAGGGGTGGAACGGACCTGGTTTGGTCCTTTGCTAGGATCGCCTTGTCGCATCCACGCTGAGGACGCCATGAAATAACTCGCCGACACCCTACCGGCCCTCTTCCCTGAGACTCGAGGACCTAAAGAACGGCGCATGAACTCTTTCTTACGGGTCCTCGCCGTCGTCATACTCGGCCTTGCAACGTGCAGTTCACCACTTGAAGCCCAGGAAAGGCGCTTGGCCTCGGGTAACTGGACTCGTGGATTGACCGGAGGCTGGGGGCACTCTTGGACACCGGGCTACGGTAAGACCAAGAGCGATGTAGGGTTCGTGGCCTTTCATCCCCAGCTCGGACGGTTCGTTACCGACCACCTGGAATTGTATGGTGAAGGGACGCTGTTTCTTTATCACGAACCGAGTGTTGCAGTCGGTGCTGGGTTGGCCGGTATTGGCGGGCGCTACCACGCTTGGAACGACCGACAGTGGACTCCCTACGTTGTCGGGATCGCCGGACTCATCTGGACTGACCTCGACATCCCTGAACTGGACCGACTCTTCAATTTTCAGTTGATCTACGGTGTCGGCGTGCGCGTGGTGACTCGGCGGGGACCAGGGTGGATTGTTGAATTACGTAGTCACCACATTTCAAATGCGGGTACTGTCGGGGACAATCTCGGCGTGAACGCCGTGACCCTCGTTGCCGGCGTCCAGTGGGTGTTGCGGTGATGGTCAACTTCACTAGGCCAGTGGGCACGGCGACGCGAGGTGAGCTGTAAGTCTATTGGGCTGTGTGCTGACGCTTGCGCCGCTGCCTCTCGAAAGAATCGATCATGCAGACGATTTTTCCGGTTCTTCGTTATAACAACGCGCGAGAAGCCATTCGGTGGCTCTGTACTTCGTTTGGTTTTGTCGAACTGTTCGCAGTGCCCGAGGAGGGAAAGATCGTACGACACGCACAACTGCGATTCGGGACCAATGTGATCATGCTTGGGTCGGTTCGGATGGGTGATGAAATTACCAGCCCGGACCAACTCGGAAACTCTACCCAGGCACTGTCCGTTTTTGTCGATGATGTGGACGCCCATTTCGAACGCGCGCGGTTAGCAGGCGTGGAAATCATTGATCCGCTACGGGGCACTGATTTCGGTGCCCGCGAATACCACGCCCGGGATCTTGAAGGACACATCTGGACGTTTGGAACCTATCGCCCAGAAGGAGCGGGCGAATAGCCACACGACCGAATCAGACGACGACAAGAAAGCCCGCTGAGCAGGGACCGAAGTCAAGTGTCCAACTTGAGAATGGGACACCCACTACTCGCGGTAGAATCAACGCCTTACACGGCGATCTCCTAGGAGTACCGTATGCCGCCCCTCGCCCCCGTCCTTACCGCTGTCACCGTTTTCGTGGCATTGACGACGATGACGTCGGCTCAGATGGTTGAGCACACGACTCGCTTCATCTGGGAGGAGGCGCCCTTTCCGAGAGCCCACGCCTCGACAATTGTCGAAGCGCCAGATGGTTCTCTCATCGCTGCTTGGTTTGGCGGATCGGGGGAGGGGCACGAGGACGTCGGCATCTGGTCTTCTCGCAAACCCAAGGGTGGCGCCTGGCTGCCTCCCACGGAACTCTACAAGGAACCGGGGCAGCCCGCCTGGAACCCCGTGCTCTTTCGTGATGCGTCAGACACCATCTGGCTGTTTTTCAAGGTCGGTCCCAGCCCACGTGAATGGAGTGGGGCATACATGAAGTCCATTGTCTCGGGTGAACGTTGGTCCGACCCGGTCTGGCTTCCAGCAGGAATGCTGGGCCCGGTCCGTGCGAAGCCACTTACGCTCGCTAATGGCGACATTCTTGCCGGTTCTTCCTTGGAGAGCTACAAATCGTGGTCCTCCTGGATGGAGATTAGCGTCGATGGCGGGGAATCCTGGTCCAAGCACGGGCCGATCCTCTTCGGTGACCTGGAGAAAGATCGTATCGGGACGATCCAGCCAACTCTGATGGAGATCGAGCCTGGCGTGGTGCGAGCTTTTTTCCGAACTCGCCGTGTAGGCAAAATTGCAACCTCGGTTTCGAGGGATAGCGGGAGAACCTGGGCGCCCCTCCTGCTCACGGAGCTTGATCATCCCAGCGCGGGAATCGACAGTGTCAGGCTCGCCGATGGGCGTTGCATTCTGATTTATAACCCCTCGCCCACTCGGCGCACACCACTCTCGCTTGCGGTGTCATTCGACGATGGACTCACTTGGAAAGATTTTCTCGTCATCGAAGAGCTCGCCACGGGACAACGGGGCGAACTTTCCTACCCAGCGATGATCCAGGACGCGAGTGGTGACATACAAATCACCTACACATGGAACCGTCGGCGAATTCGGCATGCGACGGTTCCGCTCGAGGTCGTCCCCGAAAGACCCGAATCTCACCCGGAATGAGATGGCAAACATTTGTATGGTTGTGCGTTTCTGGATTGAGATCTCGCGAACTAGAAGCAGATTGCCGGACCGTTGTTACGCAGCGTGCCGATGGCGTGGACTCGTGAATGTCGGATTTCATTCCCTATGGGACTAAGGTCCAATGGTGTCGGTCCATTACTCCGTGGCACTAATCCGTTAACAGTGTGAACGATGATTCCTCAAGGTCTTGCTAAAGGTTGCGATGATCGCATTTTGGAGATTCCGAGTGCTTCTGTCATGACGTCGGTACTGCGTTTTTCGTGGTTCTTGTGCGCGTGCTGTGTATGGTGGTTTTCGGTAGTCAACTTGGTCGCCCAGCAGACCGATGCGGCGGGGCGGGCCCTCACCACGGCTGGGGTGCCGCTGGTACGTGCCGTTCGCGCGACGGTCGCGCCGTCAGTCGATGGTGACGTGCTAGGTGATCCCGCCTACGACAGCGCCATGGTGGCCAGCGGCTTCGTTCAGAACCGACCCTTTGAGGCTGAACCGGCTTCAGAGCGGACCGAAGTACGAATCGTCTACACCGAGGACACGTTGTATTTCGGCGTGATCTGCTACACCGCCGACCCCGGTACGATCATCGTCGCCGACAGCCGGCGTGACTCGGATCTCACCGAGACTGACAGTTTTCGAGTCATCCTCGACACGTATCAGGATGGGCAGAACGGATTCGTTTTTGGCACGAACCCCGCCGGCGTGGAGTATGACGCACAGGTCATCAACGAAGGACAGGGGAGTGGACGTTTTGGCGGAGGCGGCAGCGGCCGGCCGAGTAATAGCCGGCAGCAGCGTGGTTCTGGGGGGGGCTCTAACGTTAATTGGGATGGCGTGTGGCAGGTGGTTGCGGATGTGACCGAGTTCGGGTGGACCGTGGAGATGGCCATTCCCTTTAGCACCCTCAGGTACCCGCGGGGTGACGTGCAGACTTGGGGGTTGAATTTTCAACGCAACATTCGGGACAGAAACGAGCAGGTCTACTGGTCGCCGTTGCCGCGGCAATACAACATCAACAGGATCTCGCTTGCCGGGGAACTGCAGGCAATCGAGGTGCCCCCGCAGCGAAATTTGCAGTTCACACCGTACGTGCTCGGGCAGTCCCTACGACGGACGGCGCGAAGCAACGAAACAGGAGATTTGGGAGCCGATCTTAAGTACAGCGTGACGCCGAGCATGACGCTCGACCTGACCTACAACACCGATTTTGCTCAGGTCGAGGTCGATGACGAGCAGATCAACCTTGATCGCTTTACGTTGTTTTTTCCTGAAAAGCGGCCTTTTTTCCTCGAGAACGCCGGATTGTTCTCGGTGGGGCAGTCGGGCGCCGTTGACATTTTCTTTAGCCGCCGCATTGGGCTCAGTGAAACTGGTGGCCAGATTCCGATCGTCGGTGGCGGGCGACTCTCTGGAAAAATTGGAACAAATACCAACGTCGGGTTTCTGAACATGCAAACCGCTGCTGTTGAGGCGACCGGTACGCCGCAACAGAATTTCACCGTGGGTCGGGTACGACAAGACCTACCCAACCGATCGAATGTCGGTGCCATGTTCGTTAACCGGCAAGCGGCCGGCAGTTTGGCAGGTGACGCGGATTACAACCGAAGTTACGCTGCTGACGGTCGCTGGGGAATTGGTGAAGGAGGCACCCTCAGTGGGTTCGTGGCGGCTACGGAGACACCAGAGCTGCCAACTACGGATTCGCACGCCTATGCGTTCAGCGCGCAGCATCAGTCAGAACAGGCGCGTTTGAGCCTAGGGTTCACGGAAGTGGCCCCAAACTTCAATCCTGAGGTCGGGTTTCTTGCTCGGCAGAGCTATCGGCGGATGAACGGAAGCGTGTTCACAACACTGCGCCCGGAAAACTTCATGGGGGTCCATGAGTTTCGGCCTCATGTTTCGCACAACACGGTGTTCGACTTTGAGACGGGGCGACAGGAGAGTCAGTTTACCCACATCGACAATCACATCGAGTGGCGAAATGGCTATGAAGTTCATACTGGGATGAACGTCACTCGCGAAGGGGTGCTTGAGCCGTTCGAGATTTTCCCAGGCGTGGTGGTGTTGCCAGGGACGTATGACCACAAGGAAGCCCAGCTCGCCGGCAATACCAACCTGGGTGCTCCGATCAGCTTCAACATCAACACGATTGTTGGTGGACTGTTCGGCGGCGAGCGGATCACGTTGACACCGTCGATTGCGGCTCGGGTTGGCGAGACCTTCAATTCGATGTTTGAGTGGAGTTACAACGACCTGCGGCTACCAGCCGGTAATTTCACGACCAACCTGATTCGATTTCGGGCCTCGTATTCCTTCACGACCCGCATGTTTTTTCAGGCCCTCGTGCAGTACAACGATCGCGTCGATCTCTGGTCGTCGAATTTGCGGTTCGGCCTCTTGTCGGATGCCAACACCGGCTTGTTTGTCGTCTACAACGACGTCCAGTATTTCGACGGCGCGCTTGGCTCCCGGTTCACGTCATCGCTGGGAAGTGGCCGTACCCTTACCGTGAAATATAGCCATCTCTTTGATCTGTTGCGTTGAGCCTCCGAATCGCCGACGCGCACGGCAACCAGTGTGTTGGACACCCCGCGCTCACGGCTGGCGACCTGATTGGAAGAAACTGGTTTTCCCGGCTCGTGCCAAAAACACCTACTGAGTCCCTTGGCTTCCAGGCTGCGCGGCCGCTTTCTCTTCCGCTCGCGCTCCAGCAAGGATGCCCTCCATGCTGTAGTTTCCTTCGTGGCACGCATACTCAAACA
>DQEK01000425.1 GCA_003533545.1 Acidobacteriota bacterium
AACGACCCGCGGCCTGCTATCTTATGGAAGGTCGACACCGACCGGCAAGAGCAACACACGACTAAAATAGAAGCAGCGGACGCGGAGAGAGCACAACCGCCCCCACTGGACATATGTCGTTCATAGCCATTCTCGGAGCGGGAACCCTTGGCGGCACACTAGCCGCTACGCTCGCACGGCACGATCGGGTCCGCGATCTGCGTCTCATAGACGCCGCTCCCGGAATAGCAGCTGGCAAAGCACTGGACATTCGCCAAGCGGGTCCAGTGGAAGAATTTAGTACCCGCATCAGCGCGACCACTCACGTCGATGCCGTCGTCGGCGCCAAGGTTGTCGTTGTCACTGGCCCAGCCGAAACTCCGAACACTGAGTGGCAGAACGAACCTGCGCTCAAACTCGCCGAGCGGGTGTCTGGCCTGAACCACCGCGCGCCGATCGTATGTGCCGGGGCATCACACGGCCTGCTGGTAGAACAGGGCATCGCCCGACTGGGCATCGACCCCGCGCAGATCCTCGGCTCGGCCCCCGGCGCGCTGGTCTCCGGGCTCAGGGCCCTGATCGCCCTCGAGGCCGGTACATCACCCGCTGAAATTTCCATTAATCTGTTTGGGGTCCCACCCGCCCATCCAGTTGTCGCCTGGAGCGGCGCCTCGGTCGGCGGGTGCCTGCTCGAAGAACGGCTGACCCCGACTCAGCTGGCTCGCCTGCGTGCTCAAGTAGAGAAGCTTTGGCCTCCTGGGCCTTACGCGCTGGCCTCATCGGCCGCCGCTGTCATTGAAGCAATAGTCGACGGCGAGTCGCGCCGGAGCTTCGCCTGCTTTGTGGGAAGCCGGCGGGGGTCAACCCTCGGTGCTACGTCAGCAAACGTGACGCTGGGAAGGAATGGGGTCAAGAGCGAAAAGCCGCCCCACCTGAGCCGCCTCGAACAAGTGCAGCTCGAGAACGCACTGGTGCAGCAGGACTGAAAAACTGGCCGGCGAGCACGCCCGTCGACCAGACCCCACATCGACGAGTCGGTAACACAACTCTATTTCAGGCATTGCGGTCGAGTTGCGATCCTGGATTCGCCCTACCAATAGCCAGATGCCACAGTCACCTCGTATCGCATCCTTTGCTTGTCTCTTCTGGTCGACACACTACTGACGCTGAAACGTTCGCCAAAGGGAAAAGGAGGCAAGCAGAGGACCGAGAGTCAGTCGACAGAGCAGATACTTCGGCCGAACACCGCTGCGAATTCGACAGCAACGACCTTTTCGACATCGGTGCGAATTAATCGGACACCAGTGAGACGTTCGAGTGACGTCACACCGCGACCAGAAAGACCACACGGAACGATCAGGCGAAAGTGGTCAAGATTCGTGGACAGGTTGAGCGCAAACCCGTGGCTGGTGACCCAACGAGACAAACGCACCCCGATGGCCGCCAACTTTTCCCCTCCGACCCAGACGCCGGTCATTCCTTCGATGCGCATCGCCTGAACACCAAACGCCGCCACGGCCCTGATCAAGACCTCCTCAAGGTCTCGAACGTAGCGGTGGACGTCACACCGATCCGGCTTCAAGTCGAGGACGGAATAACCGACAAGTTGACCGGGACCGTGGTAAGTCATATCTCCGCCTCGAGATACGTTGTGCACGGTGATCCCCAGACGTCGGAGTTCAGCCCGCGAGGCCAGCAGGTGTTCGGGGTAGCGTCGTCCGCTCGCTCCCACGGTGATCACCGCCGGGTGTTCAAGCAGTAACAGCTGATCTCGCACGGTGCCCGCCTGGCGAGCCGAAACTAGGTCCTGCTGGACCTTCAGCGCTTCCGGGTACGACACGACGCCGAGAGAGCGCACGGCGAGCCTCGGCAAACCATTTGTCATTCGCCCGCACGTCTGTCGCTGGTCACGCGTTAACGTCAGAACCCAGTCGGAAGAGAGCAAGCCGTCAGGACACCTCGACAGCATTCTCGAGCGCATCCCGAACGAAAGCGAGAAACTGATCGGCAACGGCGCCATCGATTAAACGGTGGTCGAAACCAAGGGTTAAATACCCGCGATGTCTCACAACGATCTCGTCGGACAGAACGACCGGACGCTTTTCGATGGCTCCAACACAGAGAATGGCCGACTGTGGCTGATGGATGATCGGGAGCCCGAACACCGAACCGAACACCCCGGGATTCGTGATGGTGAACGTGCCTCCATCCACATCTTCTGGCACCAATCGCTTCGACCTGGCCCGCGCCGACAGGTCGGCCACCGCAGCGTCAATTAGCTCCACACCGAGTTGGTCAGCCCCTTTTATGACCGGAACGATGAGGCCACCGTCCAGTGCTACCGCAACCCCCAGATTGACGTGCTCGTGATAAACGATAGCGTCGCCATCCACCGATGCATTGACAACCGGCACCGCCACGAGAGCCTTGCACGCCGCTTCCGCAATGTACGCGAGATATCCAGGGACCGGTTGTGAACCCGCCCACTCCGCTCGAAGGGTGGCCACTCGGGAAAAATCAACCTCGAAGACCGTGTGAACGTGCGCAGCAGTCTGGCAACTCGTGACCATGTGCTCGGCGATCCGTCGGCGCATGACGCTCATCCGCTCGACCCGCACACCCGCACCAGCGCCCCCTGGTCCCGATTCACCTTGGTCCGTTCCACGTGCCGACACGAAGGCCAAGACGTCGGCTTTGGACACCCTCCCATCGGCACCGGTCCCGGCGATGACTGCCGGGTCCACACCGTGCTCCTCCGCTAGGCGACGCACGACTGGGGACAAGCGGCGGCGGGCAATCTTTGGCCGTGCATCCGCCTGCACTGGCTCCGCCCCACCGGCTAGGACTTGGATGCTGTCGGCGGCTGGACGACCAGAGCCGTCCCGATCAGGCACAGTTATTGACTCACCCGCTGCAGTAATCACGGCGACCACCGAATTGACCGGAACGGTCGCTCCGACCTCAGCGCAAACCTGCGCGAGTACGCCACCCACTGGTGAAGGGATCTCCGCGTCGACTTTGTCGGTCGAGATCTCAAAGAGCGGTTCGTCTCGATCGACCTCCTCGCCCACCTCTTTGAGCCACCTCACGATGGTACCCTCAGCGATGGATTCCCCCATCTGGGGCATCAGAACATCGGTAGGCATCTCGTCACGCGGTCGTGAAAAATATCGCTCATCCCAACTGATTCCCGGTGGCTGCCACCGGCCAAAAAAAGCACGCCGGCCCCCTGAAGAAACAAGCTCACGCGAGCTTCGGAACGCTCCCAGCGGGCGATTATTTCATGAACCATCCGACCGGAACACCAGCGCGGGCATCCCATTCAACACCACGGCAACTGACTGACGGAGGTGGGGCAGCACTCCCGGCACGATACCTTAGCCCCCAACGCACGACACCAGTCGCGAATGAGGCGCACGTCCTGGAGCACCAAGGCAATGGAGCACGGCAGGAGGTCGTCATCAAGAGAATGGCCTCCGGACCAGCTTGGCTGCGCACGTGAGGCCTAGAACATTCCCAGAGACCTGCCTGGCCAAACACCGGCGCCGCACAGGGCGGATCGGCCCTGCTGCCTGGCCACCGGACAACCCCACCGTTTATTACGGAAAAGAAGTCTGAGCCTGGGTCTCTCAAAGCCCCCACAGGGCCCCGGCAGAACCCTACCCTCCCCGCCCCGAGGGGCGGCGCCCGGCCAAGCGTGCCGGCAAGAGCGAGCGCGGCCCCAAGGTCGCCGACTAGGCCGGCGGCAGAACGGCGTCTTTGAGAGCCTTGGCGATGCGGGCTTTCACGACCGTTTTAGCGGGAATATGGATCTGCTGGCCGGTCGCCGGATTACGCCCCATCCGGGCCTGGCGCTCCTGCCGAACCAACTTGACCATGCCAGGCAACACGAACTCGCCTGACCGCTTTAACTCAGCCTCGGACAATTGCTGAAGTTCGTCGAAGAAATCGCGGACCTCCGCACGCTTCATACCGGTTTTTTCACTGAAGTGCGCGAACAGATCTGACTTGCCCATTCTTCGGCCATCGGTCATCGACGTCCCCCTGACTTGGGCGCGCGCCTAGGACATGCTCGTGACCACCACGCGCGCCACCGGCGGCCATAGAGCGTCCTCTCTCAAGGACGCCGTCATGCTAGCGCGCATGGTTTTGCGGTGTCAATCACCAGCGTAGTCATCATGCGAGCAGCGAACCGAACATAAGACCGTGGACTCGATATAATCCGGCCATGTCTGTCGAGCCGGTCGAGACGTTTCCCAACCCAGAACCGTCCCGTGATTACGAAATCACGATACGCTGTCCGGAGTTCACGTCGCTGTGCCCAAAAACCGGCCTTCCGGATTTCGGTGAGATTCGCATCACTTACACCCCGGACAGGAAGTGCCTCGAACTCAAAGCGCTCAAGTACTACTTTATTGGTTTTCGCGACCGTGGAATCTTTTACGAGGCGCTCACCAACCAAATTCTTGATGATCTCGTTGCCGCGTGCTCGCCGAGGCGGATGGTAGTAGTAAGTGACTTCTCGGTGCGAGGAGGTATCACCACCACGGTCACAGCAAGCTATGAGACATCCGGCCACTCAAAGGAGACGGTGGACGGCAGCCAGCCACCAAATGAGCGATGAATCATCGGGTGCCCATCGAAGACACGCTTGACCTGCATACGTTCCTGAGTCGGGATGTACCATCGGTGGTTCACGAATACGTTACCGAAGCGCATGCACGAGGG
>DQEK01000211.1 GCA_003533545.1 Acidobacteriota bacterium
ACACGCAAGAGGTCACAGGTTCAACTCCTGTATCGCCCACCACTCCGAAACCCTTGAAGGTACTGAGCCAACGCTCAGGCGACGAGACTAACGACTGATGCCGGTTACAGCGTTCAGGACGCGGCCAGGACGCGGCGGGAATTCGTAGCCCGTCAGGTATTTCGATCGGTTCAGAGGACAAATAAGAGATTTGGTTACTCCAACGGATCTTGCGACCCTTTCAAACCAGCAGTCGACACCATCCGCTATTGCCGGTTACCGGATGCAAGGCCTTGGTTGTCGCATGGCCTCCGACGTGTTCCACCGATGCGTTCTGGGGCTGACTATGACAGAGTGAACTCGACGCGATCTTCGATCGGTCGCTGGAGGCAGGTGGAATATGGCCGTCTTGGTCGGATCTGACATCGGCGGGACCTTTACCGATGTCGTTGGTTACGACTCCGAGCGGGCCACTGTGGTGTACGGCAAACGGCTAACAAACCGAACCGATCTCGCTGAGAGCGTTCTTGGCTGCCTCGCCGAGATCGACGTTGCACCTTCCGAGGTTGACCTGCTCAAACACGGTACGACCCACATCATCAACACGCTGCTCGAGAGAAGCGGGGCGCGGACAGCGCTCGTCACTACCACGGGATTTCGAGATGTCCTCGAGATCGGCCGAGCTGGGCGACCAGTTGCTTTTCGCTTGGACTACGACCGGCCGGCGCCGCTCATCGAACGCGAGATGCGATTCGAAATCGACGAGCGCATCGGCGCAGACGGTTCAATCGTGGTCCCGCTTGATGTGGTTGCACTCGACGAGATAGCCAGTCGTCTCAAAGAGGCTGCCGTCGAATCGGTGGCTGTGTCATTTCTCAATTCCTTCGCCAATCCTGAACACGAGATGGCGGCGGTCGAACGACTTCGGGCCGCGCTGCCTGAGGTGTATGTGACGGCAGGCACCGAACTGTCGAGAGAGTGGTTCGAGTACGAGCGCACATCGACTGCTGCAGCCAATGCCTACATTGGACCGACCGCGACCCGGTACTTCGATCGTTTCCAGCAGCGGTTGGACGGTGAGGACTTCACTGGCCGTTTTTATCTCATGGCATCCAACGGAGGAGTGCTTACGGCCGACCAGGCCAAGCGAAGCCCGATCGCTCTTGTCGAGTCCGGACCGATCGGCGGGTGCGTGGGCGCCGCGGTCTTTGCCGAACGCCTTGGGATCGAGAGCTTGATCGCGTTCGATATGGGTGGAACCACTGCGAAGTGCGCACTTGTGGAAGACGGGCGCTTCGGCGTGCAGCCGACCTACTACGTCGGCGGCTACGACTACGGATTCCCGTTGCGAACACCTGTTCTCGACATCGTAGAGGTGGGCACTGGCGGCGGCTCGATTGCCCATGTCGTCGACGAGCGCCTACTAGTTGGGCCGCGTAGCGCTGGTTCGGAGCCGGGGCCAGTGTCTTTTCGACAAGGCGGCGTCGAGCCGACGGTGACCGACGCCAACGTGGCGCTCGACCGTATCAGCGGCAACCAGTTCCTCCGAGGAGCACTTCCGCTCGATCGCCACGGCGCCAGAGCCGCTCTAGACGACCGCGTCGGTCGTCCACTCGGTTACGAAGCTTCCACGCAGACCGACACAGTGGCTGCGGGCATCCTCGCTCTTGCCAACGCCCAGATGGCCACGGCGATCAAAGAGATCACGATCGAACGCGGTCGAGACGTCCGCGACTTCGTGCTGTTTGCCTTCGGCGGAGGCGGCCCGATGCACGCCATCGACTTGGCGCGCGAGCTTCACATCCCTCGAGTCGTTGTGCCGCCCGAGCCCGGAAACTTCTCAGCCTTGGGAATGCTGTTCGCCGATGCCCGCCTCGACGAGTCCTTCAGCCTGCGCCACGATCTTGTTGACGATGCCTCCACCCGACTGATCGAGGAGGCCGACGCTACGACGAGGGCCCTGGCCAAGACGCTGGCCGAGGACTTCCCGACTGCGACCCAGATATCGGAGTGGCAGGCCGAGCTTCGGTTCACAGGTCAACGCCACTCGCTGAAGGTTTCGTTCTCCCGCAATGACACCACCGATTCCGTTCGGCGGTCGTTCCTAGACGAATACCTCCGACAATACGGTCATGTCGATGAAGCTGCCCCAGTGGAGGTCATCGGCGTCCGCGTCTCGGTCGCGGCGCCTACCGCCGTCCCCGAAATCTCCGGAGTTCACCGAATAATCGGCTCGGGCTCACCTAAGCCACGCGAGAACCGTGAAGTGTTCTCGCTTGCGGCCGCCTGCCGAATGTCGACCCCAGTGTTCTCAAGGGACGAGCTACCCATCGGCTTCGAATTCGACGGCCCCCTGATCCTCGAGGAGTTCGGCGCCACCACGGTGGTCGGGCCGAACGAATCGATCGCCGTGGGCGAACTGGGCGAGATCATCGTCACCCTGAAAGGCGAATCATGATTGACCCAATCACCGCAGAGATCGTCGTGCATGCCATTTCGGCCATCCCCAATCTGATCGACAAGAACATCACCAAAACTGCGTTTAGTCCCCTTGTGTCGGAATACAAGGATTACGCCGTCGGGATCGTTGACGCCGACGGGAAACTGATCACCCAATGCAAGGGCGGCATCCCGATCTTCGTGGCCAACGCGCTGTCGGCGGCGGTACGCGATGGCCTTGAGATCTACGGCAAGAGCGGACTACAGACCGGCGACATTGTCATCACTAACCACGCAGGGACCATGGGTCAACACCTCAACAACGTCGTGATGTATACGCCGATTCGTCGAAGCGAAGGCGATGACGGCCTGTTCGGCTTCATGGCGATCGTCATGCACTGGGTAGACGTCGGCGGCATCGTGGTCGGCTCATGCCTGTCGAACGAGACGACTGATGTGTTCCAGGAAGGGATCCAGTTCCACACCGTAAAGCTGCACTCACGAGGTGAGCCGGTCGCAGAGATGTACCGCATGATCACCGCCAACACGCGGTTTCCTCACATGGTGCTCGGAGATCTCGAGGCCCAGATCGCCGGCTGTTTACACGGTCGCTCTCTCGTCGACGAGCTCCTGGACCGATACGGCGCCGACCAGGTCCAAGCAGCGGTGGAACGGTATTGGGACCAGTCCGAGGCGGCCGTCAAGCGAGCTATCGCCGATATTCCCAACGGAACCTACGAGGCGAGCTCGTTCCTCGACAACGACGGCGTCCATGAAGACGAGACCGTCGAGGTCAACGTCGCGGTACATGTCACCAACGAAGGGATCACCGTCGATTTGAGCGGAATCGGCCCCGAAGCCAGCGGACCGATGAACGCCGGGTATGAGGGTGGAGCCGTCGCGGCATCCCGCATCGCGTGCAAGTACTTTTTCTCGCCCGACGACCCCGCCAACGACGGTGCCTTTCGCCCGATCAAGGTGCATTGCCCACCGGGTCGATTTTTAAGCGCAGGACCAACGGCGCCATTGAGCGGCTCGGGAAACATGTTGCCAACCGTCGTTGACACAATCCTCAAGGCCTTCGGATCGGCAGTCCCCGAGAAGGTGCCTGCCGGCCATCATGGCACCTACTGCCTACACGTGATCACCGGACAGCTCGCAGACGACGGCGGCTGGTTCCAACACATGGAATCGACGATCGGGGGCTGGGGTGCGTGGTCCGACCACGATGGCGTTGGCCCGTTTCGCTCGATCGTGCACGGTGACACAATGGAGGTCCCCGTCGAACTGCAAGAGGCGAACCATCCATATCGTGTCGACTGGGTCCGGCTGCGTGCTGATTCGGGGGGCGCCGGCAAACACCGAGGCGGCCTCGGAATCGAGAAGTGCTACACGATGCTCGGCCCCGCTGACGTCACCGCGATCATCGAGCGTACGAAATGTCCGCCGTGGGGGCTGGACGGAGGTCGAGAAGGTGAAACGGGCCGTGTCGAGGTTCACCGTGCCGGAGCAGACTGCAGCGAAGTTCTGATCAAGGGTTCGGCCTCGCTCGCCGTGGGCGATCGGGCGTTGCTCTTCAGTGGGGGCGGAGGCGGTCACGGGAACCCCGTCGAGCGCTCAACAGACTCGGTCGCTGAAGATGTCCGGAAAGGCTATGTGTCGAGACGAGCAGCTCTGAAGGACTATGGCTGGACCTAACTGGAATCACCTGGGCATGAACCTAAAGGCTGACCGACGTGGTCTCGTTATCCTCGGCCCACAGCCTCGTCGAAACCTGTAAGTGCCGTGATGGCTGGTTGGCTTTGAGCAACGAGCGATTAACGCACGTGAGTCTGTATTTATACATGCGAACACGGCACCAGGGGCACCCCCACAGGGGTAGACCCGCCTACAGTTCCTGTATCGCCCACCACATCTGACCCGGGGAAATACGGCGAATCATCATATGGATGGTTCGCTGTTTTCGTACAAGCAGCAGCTAATGCCTGGGGAGATACCTTGATGCAAGCCCCAAATGCCAAGAACGATACGAAACCATTGGGTCGAGTCATTCACGAAATAGTCGCTCAGAGGTCATTTTCGCGGCATCGGGTAACCCCCCTTTGGCGCCGAAAAGGTCCAGTTTGTTCAGATCTCGGTACATTCAAGACGTGAGATATTGGGAATGGGTGAGCACCACCTTCAGGAACGGGTTGGACGCCATCATCTGGGTCTTGTGCATCGCGATCGTTGCCGCTGTGGTGGTCGCCGTCCTCTAACGGGGTCAGACACCGAAATACCCGGGTATCAAGACCAGGCGGCCTAAGCACTCGCCAAAGGCGTAGGGCTACAGTTTGCTTGTTCGGGTATGAGGGTGGAGGTGGGCATGCGTATAGGTGTGCTGCAGCTAGATGATGTAAGGCTCGGTTTCGAATACAGA
>DQEK01000033.1:0-408 GCA_003533545.1 Acidobacteriota bacterium
TGCATGCCGATGTCGTCGGCTACTTCTCGGAGCACCAGCGGGCGCAGGTACTCGATGCCGCGGTCAAGAAACTCGGACTGAAACGTCACGATACTCGTCGCTACTTTTCGAATCGTCTTCTGGCGTTGATCCACGGATTTGAGGAGCCATAGGGCCGAACGGAACTTCTCTTTCACATAAGCGCGGGTTTCATCGTCGCTTTTCCTTTTTTTGTCGAGCAAGCGCCGGTAAATCGGACTGATCCGTAACTGCGGCATGCTGTCTTCGTTGAGCGCTGCCACATACTCCCCTTCCACTTTGTGAACGTGGACGTCGGGAATGACGTATTGAGAGGAAGATTCGTTAAAGCGGCTCCCCGGTTTCGGATCAAGCTGCCGGATAATCTCGACATAGTCCTTGAGTTCGTCG
>DQEK01000033.1:801-3737 GCA_003533545.1 Acidobacteriota bacterium
ACACCAAATAGTCACGGATGATTGTCTCGGTGACCGTTCCCGTCAGCCCTAGATGGGCGATCTGCAGCAACAGGCATTCCTGCAAATCACGCGCGGCGACTCCAATGGGATCAAATCCCTGCACCACAACGAGCACCCGCTCCACCTCAGCAGTTTGCCAGTTCTCCATTCTGGCAATTTCTTCGACGGTCGCGACCAGATAACCGTCGGTGTCGAGGTTGCCAATGATGGCTAAGCCGATCTCTCGGACAAGCGAATCCGTGCTTTGGGTCTGAAGGGACAGTTGCCACGTCAGGTGGTCGGCCAACGAGGTCTGTGCCGACAGGGTATTCTCGATTGGGGGCAGCTCTCGAAACTCGCGTGGAGTGGAGGGGCGATACCCGTCATCAAGATAGTCGCCGAAGAAGTACTCGTAGTCAGAATCTTCCCACGGTTCTGACGAGTCGCTTTCAGGGGTCGTGGTTTCCTGTTTCTCGGTCTGGGCTGAGGCTTCTGGCGCCTGAAGCTCTTCGGCCGGGACTTCTTCTAGCATGGGGTTCTCGACGACCTCCTGATTCAGCATGTCGACAAGCTCAAGCGTGGTCATGGGGAGCAGCTTGATCGCTTGCTGGAGCGCTGGCGTCAGGACAAGCTTTTGCGTCAGCCGGGGTTGCAGTCCTATGCCCAGTGACAAGGACGGCGCCATGAGTTTCGCCATAGGTCGTCTATTCTCGATGCAAGAATGCGCGCCTACTTCGCTCGAGCATTCGTTCTCGGCAGGAGGCATGTCTCGACCGACCCACGCCAGAGAACCGCATCGAAGCTATGTGGATTTTAATCCAAACGAAAATCCGTACCCAGGTAGATTCGCTTGACTTCCTCGTCGTTCGCCAGTTCCCCTGGAGTACCACTACGGAATACGACGCCGTCGTGAACGATATAGGCGCGGTCCGTGATCTTTAAGGTCTCGCGCACATTGTGATCCGTGATTAGCACACCAATGCCACTGGCCTTTAGGTGAGAAATAATCTCTTGAATATCCGTAACCGCGATCGGATCGATGCCAGCGAATGGCTCGTCAAGCAACATAAACGACGGAGACAGCACCAAGGCACGAGTGATCTCGGCGCGGCGACGTTCTCCGCCAGATAGCGTATGTGCTGGGGACTTAGCGAGGGGCGTCAGGTTGAGCTCTTCGAGCAACTCGTCCAAACGCTGCCGGCGTTCGGCCCTAGAAAGCCTTAAGGTTTCAAGGATGGCGAGGATGTTTTGCTCTACAGTTAGCCCTCGGAAGATCGATGCTTCTTGAGGCAAATAACCGATGCCTTTGCGGGCGCGGAGGTACATCGGGTCGTCCGTGATGTCCTCTCCGTTTAGGATAACCCGTCCCTGATCGGGCGGAGTGAGCCCGACGACCACATAAAACGTGGTCGTTTTTCCGGCTCCGTTCGGGCCAAGCAGGCCAACCACCTCCCCTGACGAGACGTCGAGGTTTACATCGCGTACCACCGTCCGACCACCGTAGGACTTGTACAGCTTATCGGTGTGGAGGGTAGCCATTTCTGTGGGTGAGGTGTGTTCTGAAACTAGAAAACCAGGGGATTACAGACGCCGGAATTTGATTGGGTCCGATACTCGTCTAGCCCATCAACTGAGATAGTGTCGTTCGAGCGATAGAATGTCAGCGAGCGGCCCTTGGTGGTGTTACAGGACGGTGGAGCCGGAAGTGTATTCTCACGAGGCGGTGAGACCGCAACTGGAGTTTCGCTGGGTTCGACTTCTTCGACGATCTCTACTGGCGCCCCTTCCATTTCGTAACGACCTTCGGCCTCGCGGTACACCAGACTTTCACCTATGGCCCAGCGCCCATCCAGGCGTATTTTCACATTTCCGGTTGCTTCCAGCCGGTCCAGCGTGCGTCCGTCCGACTCAAGAAAGACGTCGATCCGATCGGCCTTGAGATCCCCAGCATCAGACAGGAGCGTCGCACCTTCCTCGTACAGGGCGTGCCTTCCAGAGTCATCGTATAGAAAAGTGCTTGCTTCGGCCGTGGTCAGGGAGTTCTGCGGTTGTTCTCCTGTTTCGGTCACACGAACCAACTGAATTCTAGTCCTCACATCCCCTTCCACTGCCAACCCGCCGGTGTGGTCGTCCAGGGCGAGCGTATCGCCAGAAAAACTTGTGTCCCCTTGCCAGAGTCGTGCTCCACCGGTATAGGCCGCCAAGCCAGTATCGGGGTCGTAGCGGAGGTTCGTCGCAGTAACGAAGACTCGTTCATCGGCATCTAGAAGGGCCGGCATTGTAGATTCCGCGAGGGATTCGCCGTCGTTTGGCGACGGGAAAATCTCACTGCGGACGTCTCCAGAAGCATCGATGGCGGACTCGTTGAGGGAAAGCGTGATACTACTGGCCTCGATGGTGCTGTCCCCGTCAACCAACATTGGGTTCCGACCGGCCTCTTCGACGGCACTGAGTGTGACGAGTCCAGCGCTCACGTCGTAGGCTACGTCGTCGGCGCTCGCTGTCCGGCCCTCCTCCTGGAATTGTACGTTTCCCAAGAACCTGGCAGTCAGCAGCGCACTTAGTCCCGGCTCAGCGCCTGCCGTCAAGCGGTCAGCCGAAATGACACGGGTGGGATTTGTGCGGGCGTCTGCAACTGGGAGGGATTCTCGATACTCCACTCGGCCTGAAAACTCCACGACACTTAACCCATTCTCAGACGATGGATCTAGAACAGCAGGAGGCGGCGCTGAATTCGTTGCAGGGGGCTCCGAGGTGGCCGGCGGTTGCACCGCCACCTCGCCGTTCCTGATGGGTTCGAGGGGGGCATCGGCAATGTCTGTGTCCGGTCGCGCGTCCGCTGTGTCATCTGCACTATCTATAGCCGCTTGCGCAATAGCCGCGGCGGCCATTACTCGAGCCGCGAGAACGTCGCTTGTTAGCAAACACGTGGCGCC
>DQEK01000033.1:4069-5168 GCA_003533545.1 Acidobacteriota bacterium
CCGCCATTCGAGGCAATGGGGTCGATGGCCGGAACTTCGACTTCGGTCGCGGGCGGTGGATTCCTCGCGGCAAAACTTGGACTTTGGCTTCTTAGCGTAGAGGAGCGAATTTCCGGCTGCATCCCGTCGGAGGTAACCGGTAGCTGGAGCGCTACGCCATTGCGGGCAACCAAAGACCCGACATCACCGCCGTCGGGAGCGAGTACGACGTCCATTGTCGAGGCCCGAATGCTTGCCCCTGGGGCACCGTTGGAGCCTACGAGTTCGATTCCTGCGCCTCCCTCCAGTTGCGCCCGTTCGAGAGCATCTTGTGCCTCCTCGAAATCCAAGACCATTAGATTGGCGCACATTTGTCGTAATCCACCCGAAATGGGTTCGGCCGAATGAATGCGAGCGTCGCCGCTCAACTGCGCTCGCTCAAGAACCCTCGCGGCAACCTCGAAGTCCAAGGTCATTTCGTCGGCGGTCATCTCCTGTAGGCCGCCAGGAATTGCTTCGCCGGAGTGAATGTGAGCGTTTCGGCTGAGTTCAAGGCGTTCAAGCGCCGTTTCATCGTCACCAAACTTTGCAGTTGCCTCGGTGGCATCGAGGCGCTTCGCCCCGGTGCTGATCTCGGTCCCGCCGTCGAAGTACATGTATCCGTCTGTGTGCGCCAGTATGGCTCGACTGGACCGGATGTCGAGCGCGGCACGCGTTTCATCGCCCGTCAGGCGCACGTGCGCCATTTCCCCCAAGGTCACGAACGAACGGTCTCGCTCGTAAACCACGCCTTGGCCGGTTGCTTCCATGCCGTCTCGAGTGAGCCTCGTTGGTCCGGGCATGTCGACGATGCCCCGGCCACGGGCGTAGGTCGCACGTTCCGTCTGTGCACCCAGTCCGTCAGACACAACAAGCCTCACGCCGCCGATCGCAGTGATGTCGCTCTCGGCGTCGTCGGTCATCGCCTCAGTGCCGGTCACTACGAAGCTGTCTCGGTCCACCCGCTCCGTTACCTCTAGCCGGAAACCATCAGTGAAACGATTTGAACCGTCGTCATAGACGAGTTGCCGTGCTGCCGACAGTCTGTAGTTTTCCAATTCGCCCGCCGTTTGGGTCAGTT
>DQEK01000033.1:5484-16287 GCA_003533545.1 Acidobacteriota bacterium
GCCCGCCGTTTGGGTCAGTTCCGCATCGGTGATTTCGATCACAGCTTCGGGATCAGACCGGGGGATGTCTCGCGAGCCTTCTGGGGCTGCCCGTTCCCCGACGCCAAGGAAGAGGCTAACTCCAAACCAAATGAGGCCCACCGCAAGGCCCAGGCGCACGAGGCCTTGCCAGCGTGGTCGCCACTGAAGCGCCTGGAACGCATTGAGAAGTGGCCCGCCTTTAGAACGATTACCCGCCGGTCCTTGGTCGGATGGAGTACGTAGACTCACTCAGCCACTCTATCGAGCTTGCCTGACGTCGGCAACGGATAATTCGATAGTGTGTTCACCACGATAATCATTCTCAGTCAAGTGGAATGCGACGTCGAGTTGAGCGCCGTGTTGGGTGACAAACTCGGCGCGATCGGCCATCCGCCAGCCGACTGCCCGGAACACGCGGGAACCCTGCCGAACGGACATTGAGAGATGCTGGTTCTTCATCACGCGAGGTTTCTTCGTTAGCTGTACCGCGCCGGTGTGGAACACGGGGCGCGGATTGCCAGCCCCGAATGGCTCCATCGCCTTCAATCCTTCTACGACTGCAGGGGTGATAGATGCTAAGGGCAAGTGAGCGTCCACGCGGAGTCGTGGAATGAGATCCTTAGGACTCAATGTATTGTTGGCGAAGTCTGTGAGTCTGGCTCGTAGCTCCTTGAGTCGCGCAGTTTTGATGGTCAATCCGGCGGCGTGCCGGTGGCCGCCGAACCGTGTAAAAAGGTCGCTGCATCGTTCAAGCGACCCCAATAGGTCAAATTCGGCGATGCTCCGTCCGGAGCCGTAAGCCGAGTCTCCATCGACGGCCAGCACGAGGCTGGGTCGTTGATAGGCATCGACGAGCCTGGACGCAACGATTCCGATTACTCCGCGGTGCCACCCTTGTCCCCATACAACCAGCATGGCGTGGGCACCCACGTCAGGATCGGTGTCTACTTGGCGGCGCGCTGCCGTTAACGTCTCGGCTTCTTCTTGCTTCCGGCGGACATTTTCAGCCTCGAGTTTCTCCGCAATTACGCGTGCCTCCTCCGTCTGGTCGTGCTCGGTGAGCAAGAGCAGCTTCGTGGCTAGATCTGGAGTGCTCATGCGACCCGCTGCATTGAGACGGGGAGCGAGGCGGAACGCTACATGAAAACCGGTAATAGATTCCCCCAGTAACCCGGTGGTTTCCAGAAGTGCCTGAAGTCCAGGGGTATGCCGGGCTTGAGACAATTGCTCGAGGCCAAGTTTTGCGATCACCCTATTCTCGCCCAGAAGCGGCACGATGTCCGCCAGAGTTCCAAGCGCAGCGAGTTTGACAAACCCGGGGAGCCATTCCGTATGGTTGGTTCGCTGACAGAGCGCTTGCACTAGCTTCAGTGCTACCCCGGCGCCTGCGAGGTCTTTGTTCGGATATGGGCAGTCCGGGCGTTTGGGATTGATGACGGCGAGGGCCTCCGGTAGTGTTGCTTGCGGCGTGTGATGGTCAGTTATCAATAGGTCGACACCGAGTTCTCGAGCACGGATCGCGGCTGCTGCACTACGGATGCCACAGTCAACCGAAACGATCACGTTGACGTGAGCTTTGGCTAGGCGGTCAATGGCCGCCGGCTCCAGTCCATACCCGTCCAGAAGGCGGTTCGGGATGAAGTGGACGACGTCACCGCCCAGCAATTCGAGAAGACGTTGGAGGATGACCGTGGACGTGACGCCATCGACGTCATAATCGCCGTGAATGGCGATGCGCTCGCCGTCGGCGACGGCCCGAAGCAGTCGATCGACGGCTATCGGAAGGTCGACTAGGCTGAAGGGATCGTGTAGCTGTGCGAGCGTTGGGTTGAAGAAACGGGTCACATCACCCACTTCGCTGATCCCACGTGCCACGAGGAGTCTGGCTATCACGGGGTCGACGCCACTGGAAGCTGTGAGCTTCGTTGACTTAGCGTCGTTCCCGATCGGTTGGTCCCAGATCAGATCGGGGCGGGTAGTGGCTGAGCCCATATCGAGCAACCTCAAGTGTCGACGACGGTATTGCCAGCTTCTTGAATCCGGACAGCAGCACGCTACGTTTCCGTGCTGCTGAGCCTCAGTTCCAGCTAACGGCGTTTTCGCCACAGAGGCTTGCGACAGCCCTGGCAAGTTCATCGGACGGCCGGACCCTCGCTTCTGTTAGGCGAGCTTGTACGCGGAGCGGTGGTGTCCGTTCGTCCAGATCGAGTTGCACGCAGACGCGACCCGGGCCTCGGTGAACTTGAAGGAGATCGGCTAGGGCTTGCAGGGTTTCTGGGCCGTGCTTAGTTGCCGTCAAGCAGATCGAAAGTGTTCGACCTATCGTAGCGTTGAGGCTTTCGATTGACCGGACGTCGTCGGCTGTGACCTTGGCGGTTTCGTCGTCTTTTCGTAACTTTCCGGAGACGACCACCAAACTTTCTGACGAAAGAACCGCCGTGCAGCGCTCGTAGGTTTTCGGGAACACGACAACTTCGAGGCTGCCAGCTCGATCTTCGAGGGTCATCACCGCCATCGATTCGCCCCTTTTGGTCTTCCTAGGATGGTATGCGCTGATGATCCCTCCTACCAGCACGTCCTCCCCGTCGGTCCGAAGCGAACTGATGGTCTGCGCGCCAGCTGCGTCGAGTTGATCTCGATATCCGTCGATAGGATGACCGCTGAGATACAAGCCAAGGGCCTCCTTCTCTCCGGCCAATCGTTGAGAGCGACTCCATGGCTCCACTTTCGGAAGAGCAATTCCTTCGGCGCCGCCGCTATTCCCGTCAAGGATCTCAAAGAGCTGAGTCTGCCCGAGGTCTCGATCTCGCTGAAAGCGATTGCCGTGTTCAAGACACGGGTCGATCATGCTACTCAGTTGAGCCCGCCGTAGACTGGTGGATCGCTCGTCCGTTGCAAGTATCGAATCGAAAGCTCCCGCTTTGACAAGGCTCTCGAACACCCGCTTGTTGACGAGGCGCAGGTCGATGTCTTCGCAGAGTGTGAACAGAGATTCGATGCGTTTTAACTGACTGCGTCGAGCCAAAATTGACTCGATAGCGCCACTGCCGACGTTCTTGACTGCCATCAACCCGAATCTCACGCCTTCCGATGTCACCCTAAACCCCATGTCGCTGGCGTTCACGTCCGGGGGAAGAACCGGAACCTCCATGTCTCGGCATTCGTTTAGATACAGTGACAACTTCTCCGTGTTTTGCGCCTCGATCGTCAGAAGTGCAGCCATGAAGTGCCATGGAAAATTTGCTTTCAGATACCCCGTCTGGTACGCCAGCAGGGCGTAGGCTGTCGAATGCGATTTGTTGAAGCCGTAACCGGCAAAGAATTCCATGAGGTTGAAAATCTTGGTGGCCTGTTCTTCGGAAACCTCGCGAGCCGTCGCGCCCAGGACGAATTTTTCGCGTTGTTCGCGCATTACCTCGGCGCTCTTCTTGCCCATAGCCTTCCGCAGCACATCGGCATCACCCATCGTGAAACCGGCCAAGTCACTAGCGATTCGCATGACCTGTTCCTGAAAGGCGATGACCCCATAGCTCTCGCGAAGAATCGGTTCCAACGCCGGCAATTCGTATTCAATTTCGACCTTGCCGTGTCGGCGAGCAATGAAATCATCGATGACCCCGCCCCGTAGGGGGCCCGGACGATACAGTGCGTTTAAGGCAATGAGATCTTCGAACCGATCAGGTTTGGCTTTTCGCAAGGTGTCACGCATTCCAGAGCTCTCAAACTGGAAGATACCCAGTGTCTGTCCAGTGCTGAACAACTGGAACGTCTTGGTGTCGTCCAGCGGCAAAGCGTCGAGAGCTATCGACTCCCCGGTAGTCTCTTGGATGTGCGTGACGGCGTCGTTGAGCAAGGTCAGCGTGCTAAGTCCCAAGAAGTCCATCTTCAACAGGCCCATGCGTTCCACGTCCTTCATGGGCCATTGGGTCGTGATTTCATCCTTGGAAGTTTTGTAGAGCGGAGCAAAATTGGTTATGGCCTCTGGGGCGATAACCACTCCCGCAGCATGCACGGATGCGTGTCGTGTGATGCCCTCGAGTCGCTGCGCGACAGCGAGGAGTTCGCGTACTTGACGGTCTTGTTGTTCGAGTGCCCTGAGCTGCGGAGCTTCTTTAAGCGCCTTCTGGAGGGTCATCTCCAGCGTCGGAGGAATTGCTTTCGCCACCTTGTCGACATCGGAATAGGACATCCCCATCGTTCGTCCGACGTCTCGGACGACGGCACGGGCCTTCATGGTGCCGAACGTGATGATTTGAGCAACGTTGTCACGTCCGTATTTCTGCGTGACGTAGTCAATGACTTCACCGCGGCGACGCTCGCAAAAATCGATGTCTATGTCTGGGAGCGAGACTCGTTCTGGATTCAAAAAACGCTCAAAAATGAGATCAAACTCCATCGGGTCGATATCGGTGATTCGAAGACAGTAGGCCACCAAACTGCCCCCTGCTGATCCCCGACCAGGGCCTACCGGGATGCCTCGCTCTCTCGCGTACCGGATAAAATCCCAAACGATCAGGAAATAGCCCGCGTAGCGCATCTTCTCGATGATGTCGATCTCATGGGCTAGTCGTCTCTCGTACGCCTCAATTGGGTACTTGAGAGCCCCTTGGGCTAGTAACGCCGACCAATTGTCTAGTCGGAAAGAAAATCCTTCTCGGGTTACGTGTTCGAAATATCCTTCCAAGGTGAACGTTTCAGGGACGTCGAAACTCGGAAGATGACTGCCGGGGTCGGAAAGGTCGACATCGCAGCGTTCGGCGATTGCCACCGTATTGCTCATCGCGAGAGGAAAATCTCCGAAGACCCTTCCCATTTCCTCGCCAGTCTTGAGGTAAAACTGGTCGCCGTGGTAACGGAGGCGCTGTTCGTCGCTCACATTCTTCCCGGTTCCGATGCACAGCAGGACGTCATGCGGCCGATCGTCACCCTGCTTTAAGTAATGAACGTCGTTGGTGCAAACCAGCGGGAGACCAAGATCCTGCGCGATTGGTTGAAGCCCACTGTTAACGGTTCGTTGTTCTTCGATGCCTTGGTACTGCATCTCGAGAAAAAAGTTCTTAGGGCCGAGGATGTCACGGAAGGTAGCGGCCGCTTCGTGTGCCTTGCGGGGATGTTCCGTTCGGAGTCCGGTGGCAACCTCACCCTTGAGGCAGCTGCTTAGGCCAATTAGGCCTTCAGCGTGTTCAGACAGCAGCTCTTTGTCGATGCGGGGCTTGTAGTAAAAGCCTTCCGTGAAGCCGGCGGATACAAGCTTGATCAGGTTGTGGTAGCCGGTCAGATTTTCGCTGAGCAGGACGAGGTGATTGTTGGTCTCTCCGGGTCGGCCGTCGCGGTCATGGCGGCTACCGGGGGCAACATAGACCTCACAGCCGAGGATGGGTTTTACTCCGTGCTTGCGCGCCGCATCGTGGAATTTCACACTAGAAAACAGGTTGCCGTGTTCTGTCACGGCTAAGGCCGAGGTCCCTGACTGCTCCGCGTGAGCAAGGAGTTCGCCGATGCGACACGCACCGTCCAATAGGGAAAATTCGGTGTGAAGATGAAGATGCACGAACTCGATGGGCATGAATCTACGCTTTGAGGAAGCTAGGTTGCAGTCCTCTGGTTTACGATTATCCGATTCACCTTGAAGCCACGTAGAGACCGCCGGCCTTGTTCGCTACTGCTCCCATTCGATAGCAACGTCATCTAGGCTCTCTTCAAAATCAATGCTTTCAGGCCTTTCCCTATTACACGGTGTTCGATTGCTATCACTTGGTTATGTTTTCACTGCAATCACAATATTGTTGTGATAAAAATTCCTACCGCTTGGCAGTACTTTTCCAAGCAGGCAGCCAATAATATTAAACGGAGAAACGAACAATGGCGTCAGGAGTAACTTTACATAAGTATTGCGTGGTAAACAGTGTTGATACACATAGATAGCAAGCACTTGCATCACTGTTTCAAAATATGATGTGGACTGTTTGAGGCTTTCAACCACAAACCCATGCCTTTTCATCAGGTCATGCAAGGCAAAGGACGTGTATCTAGCATAATCATAAGGTTGCTCGTGCTCATTCAATACAAACGGACAAGTAAATGCTAACTTTCCCCCCAAAGTTAACGTCCTATTAATATCTTCCAAAAGCTCATCTAGGTTGAACACATGTTCGAACACTTCACTGGAAAACACCCAATCAAATTCATTGTCATCATATGGAATGTGTGTGCCATCGTAGAATTTATCGACTTTCGAAGATGTATGGTTATGCCCAGAGACTTCAACGTCTATGCCTATATACTCATCAACTGTGAATAGATTCTCATAAGGCTTCGAACCACAGCCAATATCGAGCAATTTCCCACCAAGAAATTGTGACGATATATCCTTCACTCCCACTAGTAGTCCGCGTCTTATGATGAAAGTCGGATTGATCCAGATGCCGATTAGCCAACTAGGATAAAAATCTTCATGCCTATAAAGATTTTTGAATAGACGTCTCATTTTGCTAGTGTTCTACTCCCACTCGATCGTGGAAGGGGGTTTGCTGCTGATGTCATACACGACGCGGTTAACTCCCCTAACCTCATTAACGATCCGCGAGGAAATCACCGCCAACAGATCGTCAGGCAGTCGGGCCCAGTCGGCGGTCATGCCGTCCCGGCTTTCGACGGCACGAAGGGCGATTACGTATTCATAAGTCCTTTCGTCACCCATCACGCCCACGGTTTGGATGGGTAGAAGAATTGCGAATGACTGCCAAAGGCGACGGTACCACCCGAACCGTCTGATTTCTTCAGCGACGATCGCGTCAGCGGCTTGGAGAATTGTTAGGCGTGACTCGGTTACGTCTCCCAGGATTCGGACCGCCAACCCTGGACCAGGAAAGGGTTGGCGCCAGACAAACTGCTCATCTAATCCGAGTTCCTCGCCCAAACGGCGTACTTCATCCTTGAAAAGGGACCGAAGTGGCTCTACGAGTTCGAAGCGGAGTCGCTCTGGTAGACCGCCCACGTTGTGATGGCTTTTGATTGGAGCTGCTGGTCCCACCACGGACACACTTTCAATCACGTCCGGATACAAAGTGCCTTGGGCAAGAAAGTCGAAGTGCCCGAGTCGGGCCGCCACTGACTCGAACACGTCGATAAAAGTGGCGCCGATGACTTTACGTTTCTCCTCGGGATCTGTTACGCCAGCGAGAGACTCAAGGAACCGTTCGCTCGCGTCTTCGTGGACGACGTTAAGGGATAGTCCTGCCGCGTACCTAGCTTGGATTTGGGTGGCCTCATTCAGCCGGAGCAGACCATTGTCGACGAAAATGCACGTAAGTCGATCGCCGACAGCGCGTTGGATCAGCAAAGCGGCCACTGTGGAATCGACTCCGCCGCTCAGGCCGCAGACTACGCGTCCGTCACCGACCTGGTTATCGATTTTCTTCGTCGCTTCATCGAGAAACGACGCCATGGACCAATCGCCGGAGCATCCGCAGATAGTGGTCGCGAAGTGTTCGAGGATGTCGATCCCTCTTTCTGTGTGGGCTACTTCCGGGTGGAACAAAAGCCCGTAGCATTTCCGCGCCTGATTCTCAATGGCGGCGACCGGGGCGTTGGCGCTGGTGCCAACTACTCGAAACCCTTGTGGGGCTTCGGCGACGAGGTCTCCGTGACTGGCCCAAACCCGCACCGTGTCTGGCAGTGACGAAAACAGAGGACAGTCGGATTTCACCTCTACCGTGGCATGGCCAAACTCGCGCTCTGCCGCCGGTTCGACCGCCCCGCCGAGCATGTCGACCATCAACTGCATGCCATAGCAAATCCCGAGTACTGGAATGCCGAGATCGAACACCTCGGCGTCACAACGTGGAGCGTCGCCATCCCGGACAGTGGATGGTCCGCCAGAGAGTATGATGCCAACTGGGTGCTGGGCCCGAAGCTCATCCATCGACGTTTGGAATGGCGCGATCTCAGTGTAGACCTTGAGCTCGCGCAAGCGTCGGGCTATGAGTTGGGTGTATTGAGAACCGAAATCGAGGACCAGCAGCGTTTGATGAGCCACGCGAGACCGATACTGGGGCTGTCTGAAGCACCAAACTGTGGGAGTAATGCCCCGAATCCTGAGTATTATAGACGGCGTGGCCTCGGACAACACCACAATATCTGGTGGGTATCCTCTGATCAGACCAACAGGGCGCGGTGTGCCGGTGACTTGCGGTGAAGGGTCTACTGTCGCTACCGAACTGTCTAGGCGAGTTGACGGAGCCGTGTGCCCGCCGGATCCTCCTAGTTTTTCTAGTCCTCTTGGCTTTTTTCCCCTAGGAGTCTGTCTTTCCTGTGCGAAAGATAACTTCGGTCACAGGTTGCTTGCTCTTCTGGTTGGCTTCGTGACCTCCGGCTGTGTCGTTGCGGGTGCAGCGCCAGAGCGTAAACCGTCGGCCCTGCTCCCTGTTGAGCTTCTCTGGACGGCGACGCTGACCGCGCCGCCAGCCGCCTCGCCGGTGCAAGAATCTGGGCGACTCTTTGTTGTCCTGCGGAGCGGACGGATTGCGGCCGTCAATCTGGAGAACGGCAAACTAGATTGGGAGGCCTCTTTCCTCACAAACGAGGAGTCCCCGTGGGTCGTCGAGGGGCAGCCTGCAGTCGGAGGCGGGATACTGTACGTGGCTGGAGCTGACGAGCTGTCTGGGTTGGACGCGGTGACGGGGAGGGTTCGATGGTCGGTGCCCCTTGATGCCCCCTTGTCGGCCCCGTTGGTGTGGCGGGACGGATGGCTGATTGCGTCTCTCGATGGCGGCACGCTCGTGGTTTTTCGAGCAGCTACGGGTGAAACAATTTGGCGCCGAGAACTCGAATCGGATATTGATGTGGCGCCGGCACTTGCTGGCGATCAAATGTATGTATCCCTGCGCGACGGCGGTCTTCTTGCGCTGTCCTTACTGACCGGAAACTTGACATGGGAACAACAGTTCGATGGAGCTCTTCAGGAAGTTCTTCCACTTGATGATCTGTTCGTGGGATCAACTGATAACTATTTCTATCGCTTGTCTCGGCTGGACGGGAACATAAAGTGGCGTTGGCGGACCGGGGGTGACGTCGTCGGCCGCGCAGTCGTAGATACACAGCGGGTGTATTTCTGTTCGCGTGACAACGTTGTATGGGGACTTGACAGGGTGAGTGGAGTCCAGAAGTGGAAGCAGCCACTAGCAGTGCGTCCTACCGGTGGGCCGGTCTATGTGGAGGATCTGTTGGTAATCGGTGGGCTAAGTGAAGAGATCCGTTTCTTGGACCCAACTGACGGAATGTCGTACGGACGGATTCCGGTGCCGAGCGAGCTGGCTTATCCTCCCCTGCACTTGACCGCAGCCGTCGGCGAGCCGTCTCTTGTGTTTATTACAGGGGATGGGGAGCTTAGAGCCTTGGGCACCGCTAGCGCCCCAGCGATGCTGGATCCCGTGTCGGCACTGCTTCTGGTCGAGTCTCCGGTGAATATCGAGGCCAACGCGGCGGCGACGGCGGCGTTGGCTGCCCGCATACCCGCTTGGGTGTCGGACTGGAGTGAGTTGTCGAGAGCCTGGGTTGCTTGCTGTTGTACTGTCTGCGGCACGGAACGAGAGCCTAATAACTTGCTCCAGTTCAAAATAGGTCCATCACGCCCTCAGGAAATCGATTCGGTAGGTGAAATCGAGACGATCACGCCGCCCGCAAATCGGAATCTCTCTTCTCAAATTCCAGGTCCAGAGTAAGTAGAGGCAGCAACTGGTCCGGTGTAGCCAATGTTGTGGAGCGACTGATAAGCTCGGCACTACCTCGGGTTACGCGTTCTAACCTCGGCTTGACTCGCAAACCATTTGGGTTTCCTCCGTGGAAACTCCGACATGGACCGCCCGTGGGTTGCGTTCTAAGGCCATCGCTCTATTTTGCATCGCCGATACTGTGCGCGAATGACTCTGAGACCCTATCGCCGACAGCTGAGAGTTGGGGCTCCGTCGTAGGCTGGCATCCGACACTCTCAGAGCGAGACTGATTGATGACACCTATTCTCCCTTGGCGAGGATTCCTGGTTGTCTCGGGTTTGATTTTGGGACTTGCGGCGGGATTCGGCGGCCTTGCCGATCGAGTCCTGCTCGGCTGGACAGATGGAGCTGCGTTACAGCGGGTTGAAGAAGCATTGATCGCTGAGATTCAGGCCATTGATTTATCACTTAGCGATACGGCACGGGTTTTTGCTTTTCAGGAGGACATACGCCACGGGCTTTCAGAAGGGACGCTAGATGAGCGTCATCTGTTTGACGTCGTCAGAAGCATTGTCGAGCGGCAGGCAGAACCAGGCCTGTCGGTTACGATTTATGGGGCTGATGGTGTCCCGCGCGCTTGGAGTGGGCGCCCTGGGGAAGTCGTGCTCTCTTCAGGGTTCATTGAAGGAGCGGGATTCACGGATGTTGCGGCTGCAGGGATAAGGCTGGTACGCATCGAATCAGTTCGCGACACGAGCGCGGATTCGTCAGTCGAGACTGAGCGGCTGGGTGTGGTCGTGGTCGAACGGGTGCTGGCGCCCTCAACCACGGCTATGGCGCCGGGCCCGGGGTTTCGATTTCCGACTGTGATTGGTCCGGCCCTCATTGCGACGGCTTCCGGTTCTGGATTACCCGAGGCCGAAGGTTTTCATCGCTTTGATGTGCCGGACGCACGTGGCCGTCCCTTGCTGACGGCGGCGATTGATGTCGAAGACATCAATGGAACCCGCGCGCGGTGGAGAGCCCGGGCGATTTCTCTCGTTTTTGTGTTACTTGGCTTGGTCGCTCT
>DQEK01000012.1 GCA_003533545.1 Acidobacteriota bacterium
GTCCATCGACAGACTGTCCAAGAAAGTCCAGTCGTTGATTGATGCCCTGGAGCATACCCGCGCCGAGCTAACACGTGCCAGCGAGGACAACGCACGCCTTTCGCAGGACCTGGACGTCCTACAGTCCCGTCTGACAAGTGCCGAGGACCAGGGCGCCCAAGCGCAGGATCTGCTGAGCGAGCGGGACCAGATCCGAACACGGGTTAGCGAAATGCTCGCGCAACTCGACGAGCTGAGCTTGTAGTTGTGCCCACCGAGAGCAGAAGAGACTCACTGTGACCGATGATACGTCGCGCGTGGTGACCGTCGAGATCATGGGGCAACGCTACCCCATCCGAAGTACCCTCGATCTTGAGTACATCACACACCTTGCCAATTACGTGGATCAAAAAATCCAGTCGGCGACAGAGCACTCGACTGGGGCCGACACAGTCCGGATTGCTGTACTGGCGGCGCTGAATATCGCCGACGAGTACTTCCGAGCCCGAGACAGCAACACCGGTGGCGACGACCGGCTGCAGCGTCGTGCCGACGAGATAGAGCAGATGGTCGATCGCGCTCTAGAACAATTCGGTTAACCACCGCACTGTTATTACGTGTGCTGGAATGCCATAGATGCCAACGGCGGCTTGTGCGGCACCCATGTTCGTTCTAAGATGGGCGGACGAGAGCGTTAAGAACAGGCGGTCACGCTCTGCCGTGTGTCGACTGGCAAGTTGGCGGCCATATGGTTTAGAAGTTCCCTGCGTTGTTGGTGATGGTTTCGGAGTTCGGTTGAGCCAACGCTATACCCAAGCGAGCCGCGATGTTTCGTGGTGTGCACGCCTCCGCGTGAGGTAGCCTGAAGCGAAACTGGTTGTATCTAGAGCGGCTCCACCTGCTTTGAGCAGGTTCATCCGACCTCCCCACACGGCAAAGCGGGGCTTTTTTAGCCTCCCCCCCTCCCCAGGCGTCGCCGTTTGGTGGTCCGTTGTAGCCACCTCGTTGGCGCCTCCCGTCGAGGGTTGCCCGTCGCGCGCGGCTCTCTGCCGCCGCCTGCCGAGCCCAGGCGGGAAGCCGCGGGCTCCGAAAGGGCACGCATGAACACCTTCACGGTCGCCATTTCCGCGACCGCGTCGCTGCTTGCAGCCGCGCTCGTGTTCGTCGTTTGGGTCATCACCCAAAAGCGGATCGCACAACAGACCGTGGGCCACGCTCAGGAGCAAGCCGACCGCCTTATCCGGGAGGCCGAACGAGACGTGGGTGCGCGGACGAAAGAGGCGGAGCTGCTAGCTAAGGAGCGGGCCCACGCGCTGCTTCAAGAGAGCGAGCAACGGACCCGGGAACGCCGAGAAGAGCTAGCCTCAATCGAGCAGCAACTGTCGCACAGGACTCGGGAACTTACCGGTCACGACCGCGAAGCAAAGCAGCGCGATACGACACTACAAGAACGCGAGACCCACGCGGCAGAACAGGAACGGTCGTTAACCGAGCGGGTCAAGCGCTGCGAGGAACTGACCCGTGAGTACCAACAGGCGCTACAACGGGTTTCTGGACTCACTGGCGACGAGGCAAAAAAACTGGTCGTTAAGCAGATTGAGCAGGACGCACGACGGGACGCTACCAACCTGGTGAAGCGCCTTGAGACCGAGGCACGCGAATCGGCCAACGCCAAAGCCAAACAGATCATCACCCAAGCGATCCAGCGCAGCGCACCAGAACATGCCATCGAGGCAACGGTCTCCGTGGTCGACCTGCCGAGCGACGACCTTAAGGGTCGCATCATCGGTCGGGAAGGACGTAACATCCGCGCGCTCGAACAGGCAACTGGTGTCGAGCTAATCGTCGACGACACCCCCGGCGCGATCATCCTCTCGAGCTTCGACCCGTTCCGTCGTGAAGTGGCTAAGCGAGCCATCGAGCAACTCATCGCTGACGGACGCATCCATCCGGCGCGAATCGAGGAGGTAGTCGAGAGGGTCAAAGCCGAGCTCGATGAACACGTGCTTAAGGAGGGGGAAGCGGCCGCTTTCGAGCTGGGACTCTTCGACATGCACCCAGAGATTCACAAGCTGATGGGCCGACTGAAGTTTCGCACCAGTTACGGACAGAACGTTTTGAACCATTCGAAAGAGGTAGCTTACCTGGCCGGGATCATGGCGCGAGAAGTCGGGCTGGACGCGCACACCACCATTCGTGGCGCATTCGTGCATGACATCGGCAAAGCGATTGACCGCGACCTAGAGGGAACACATCTGACGCTGGGCATCGATTTTTTGCGGTCACACGGAGAGAGTGAAGCGGTCGTGGACGCGATGGCGGCGCATCACATGGACATCGACTGGCCGTCGCTGGAATCGATGCTAGTACAGGCCGCCGACGCCATCTCGGCTGCCAGACCCGGTGCCCGGCGAGACATTCTCGAGTCATACATCAAGCGACTTGAGCAGCTCGAGGGCATCGCCGATTCGTTCGACGGAGTGTCGAAGGCGTTCGCGCTCCAGGCGGGTCGCGAGATCCGGATCATGGTCGAGAGCGAGAAGGTCAGCGACGAAGAAGCGGTCTGGCTCTCCAAGGACATCGCTAAACGTGTCGAGCACGAGCTACAGTACCCTGGGCAGATCAAGGTAACGGTCATACGTGAGACGCGGGCGGTGGACTACGCCCGCTAACAATTCCGTCGGTCCCGAGGTCTCCGTCGGCGACCTCGGCGAAGCGGCTTTGATTGACCGTATTCGTGAGCTCGTGCCCGAATCGCCTGCCTGGGTTCGGATCGGTATCGGTGACGATGCGGCTGTAGTTGAACCAGCCCGAAGCGCACTCGAAGTGGTGACCACCGATACTTTGGTCGAGGGAATCCACTTCGATCGAGCGTTCTGTACGTTCAGCGACCTCGGTTACAAGGTTCTAGCGGTCAATCTGAGCGACCTGGCCGCGATGGGAGCAACCCCACGGACGGCCGTTCTCTCCCTCATGCTGCCAGAGAGCCTGTCAGTTTCCAGCATCGACACACTCGTCGAGGGCCTGCTCGCGCTTGCCGCACTTCACCGGGTCGCACTCGTCGGCGGCAACATCACGCGAACTACCGGGCCGTTGGCCGTAGGGCTGACGGCCATCGGTGCAGTCAAACGGCGTCGCGTGTTGACCCGCGGCGGGGGCTTGCCTGGAGACGAACTCTGGGTGACGGGCACGGTTGGTAGCGCTGCCGCTGGGTTAGGGTGCCTTCGGCAGGGTTTCCGGGCGTCGAATGAGGCGCTTGCGGACTGCGTCTCCCGGTATCGCCG
>DQEK01000382.1:0-3553 GCA_003533545.1 Acidobacteriota bacterium
GACAGTGCCGCGGACGATTTACGCCAACAGGAGGTGCGTTTCGAGGAAGATCCAGCGGTACCCGAGGGTGGCCGCACCGCCGCCAAGCGCGCCTTCCTGGTCGGTCCGGACAACGTACGTGTGGCGGTGGTGGAAACCGGCTTTGCCGGCGTCGAATCGGACATTGGCTCCACCATCCTCACGACCGACGTGCTGGAACCGTACGATACGCCGCAGACCCCCTGGGGTGAACCGGACCTGCAGGGCATCTGGACCAGCAGCTCGGCGGTCGGCATTCCGTTTGAGCGGCCCGCGGGGACCGAGGCCGATGAGGTCACGCCGGAGGAAGCGATTGCTCGTCACGAAGGGCGCCTGCTGGGCGGCATCTGGGGTTACGAACGCGAGTGGCGCGACACAACGCTCGAATACGGCTCGGCCGTTTCCACTCAAGTCGCGATGGTCATTGACCCTCCCGAAGGCCGACTGCCTCCGCGGGTCAGTGTGGAGAGAGCCCCAACCCTAGCAGGGGACGAGCGGGCGCCCCGCAGATCGGTTACCCCAGAGGGCCCGGAAAACCTCTCCACTTGGGTTCGCTGCATCACCCGCGGTCTCATTCCGACGCCGGGCGGCTACAACAACGGCCTACAGATCGTGCAAGGACCCGGCTTCGTCGCGATTACGCGTGAAATGATCCACGAAACGCGGATTGTTCCGACCACGCCGCGCCCGGCCCTGGGCGAAGCCCTGACTGCCTACCAAGGTACTGCCCGCGGCCAGTGGGATGGCAACACGCTGGTGGTCGAGACCACGAACTTCAACGGCGACGCCTCCTTCCGTGGGTCGAGCGAGAACCTAACACTGACCGAGCGATACACGCGGATTGCGCCCGGCACGCTCGAGTATAGGTTTACGCTCGACGACCCGACAGTCTGGACACAGCCTTGGACGGCAATGTTCAGGTGGGACCTGGATGACAGCCAGTACGAGCTCGTCGAGTATTCCTGCCACGAGGGCAATTACGGGATGACCAACATCCTGAGTGGCGCTCGCGCAAGGGACGCTGAGGCGGCCGAACCGGACAGGCGCTAACCGACGTTGTAGAACTGTCTGAATCGTGCCGGATGGACTGTGCTCATTCTTGTACCCACCCACGACGACATTCAGTACGACTCAGGGGTGCTGGTCAACATGAGCCGCCCTTGCGACCACGGGCAAACAGACCAAAATTACGACACGCACTAACGGGGTACTACGTCAGGCTATTCGGCCAAAAAGGACTCCCCTTCAACTGCAACCCTTGGCGTCGCAGGCGACTTAGCAGAGTGTTCCACAGCACCGCACGTCAGCAGCCCACCAGCACACGGAATGCCGTTCTGGGACGATGACGGGCATCGGATAACCGACGCCCGTCATCAGGCCTGCCAAAAATCGCTACGGCTGCACCCTCGAAAACTGCATCGAGATCGTTTCTTTCGCCAAATCCCAGTGTTCGATACAGAAGTTCGGGTTGCCATCTGACATGTCATCCAGCGAATAGACCGTGCCAGTGAGCCCGTTGCTAACAAATACGCCTCGGCGCTCGGCCTGGTTTCTCACGCCATCTTCCGTGATGCCCCATCCAAATCCCGTGAATGAACCCATGTTCTCTTGGGTCGGATTGTTGGAAAAGTTGTAGGACACAAAGACCTTTCCGTAACGTTGCACCGTGCCGGTCGCGTTCACCTGCACCCCATCACTTGTACTGGTCATCGACGTAATCTTGAGCTCGAAACTTTGTGTCTGTTCTTCTAGTTTGAATTGATCTGCGAGAGACATCTAGACAACTCCTTTCGTGTATCAGTGTGCGTAAGCGGTGTCCCCGCCCAACCGTAGGCCGTGAATCACCAGGAAATAGGTTGTTTGTCACGGAAGAATCCGCCAGATGCCCCGTCTGACGCAAGAGTGGCAAGCCAAACGATGGTCTCGGCGCCCTGTTCGACACCACGCAGCGCCCCGGCCCCGCCCATCCTGGTACGGACCCAACCCGGGCAAGCAGCGTTAACCTTAATGTCACCCGATACTTCCTGCGCAAGTTTGACGGTAAGGGCGTTGAGTGCGGCCTTCGTGAGGGAATAGCCACAGGGGCCGCCGAGGCCGCCGCCGAACGACCCCCATTCCGAACTAACGTTTACCACTCGACCGTAACCCCTCCGCACCATACCCGGCACAAAGGCACGGATCAGCCAAAACGGACCTCCGAGATTTGTGCGCAGCGCCCTCTCCGCGGTTTCGTGGTCAAGATCGAGCACGCCCCCTTCTGGACAGATGGCGGCGTTGTTCACCAGCACGTCGACCTGGACGTCACGTCTGGTCAACTCTTCCGTGCATGCTCCAATGGAAGCCGCGTCAGAGACATCCAGCGGCACGACCACGACATCAGCGGCACCATCGCCGCACAACTCACGAGCCACCTCTTCCCCATCAGACAGACGGCGACTGGCCAGCACCACGCGAAGCCCGCGGCGAAGCAACTGGCGACACACCTCGCGACCGATGCCTCGGTTTCCTCCGGTGACGAGCGCGGTACGTTTCATGCCATCTCCAGTTGTCAATTAGCACCCGTGCCCGAGCGCACGGCACCCTAATCCAACGCGTACAACGTACCTGTGTTCGTGCGCGCCACCATGTCAAATTCATCCACCACGAAGATGCGCTGCCCTTCAGCGTCAAGACTAATGTGCTTGATTTCCCATCGATGCTTCCCGCTCTTGCGCCATGTCCCCCCACCACGGAACGGCACAGTCGCTCCATCTGGACGCAGCGCACGACCGCGCACCACCACCGGCCCCGTCTCTCCATCCGCATCCACTGGCGGCTCAAACGTCACCGTCCCAAACACCGTGCCGAACTCCCCGACATTCGCCTCAAGATTCACCTCGCTGCTCGCATCCCGTATCGTCACGGACGTAATTTTTCCGCTGATCTCCGCCTGCTTCTCACCGATCGCACTCATCATCAATCTCCTTGCTTCCCTATGATTGCCGCTCTTCCAAGGATGCCCCCTCGAGCCAACTCGTAAAGAGGCCACCACGATTCGCGTGCACAAACGAACGGCCCGACGTCCAGCTGGGACATCGGGCCGTCAAACCATACCGCCGGCAACTAGCTGGCGTCGAACAACTGTCCGTTGAAACCCCGTGTTTCCAGATCGAGTTCTCCCTCAGATCGGATTCGACTCCCATCCGACACTTCGATAACGGGAAAACTCAACTTCCAGCGATTCAGTCCTTCGACCTGTTCCCACGTCCCGTCACCCGAACCAGTAACCCAAGGACTGCCGTCTGGAAACGACTGCCCCAGCCACGTGCACGTCCCGCTCTTCGCCCCGCCTTCCGTGAGCGGCACACGAAGAGTCCCGAAACCCNNATCTCCGCCTGCTTCTCACCGATCACACTCATCATCAATCTCCTTGTTTCCCCTATGATTTCACCTCTTCCGACGATGCCCGGTCGAACCATTTCGTAGAGATGACAACATGATTCGCGCGCGCAAACAAACGGCCCGACGTTCAGCGGGGGCATCGGGCCGTCAATGT
>DQEK01000382.1:3880-4284 GCA_003533545.1 Acidobacteriota bacterium
CGCGTCCTTCTCGAAGGAATTGTTCTTCATTTGCATCTTGAACTCTCCGACTGGGTCTGCCATGTCATCTCTCCTTCGTGAATTAGGTGCCTCGCCACCCTCGGCGGTGACCTCATAGAACCCCACACGGGTACGACTCGCGAGCGCCTGGACGCCTCCGATATCGAATCACTACAAGGGGTGCAGGGAGTATATCGCGGCCGGGCATGCGGCTGTGGACGCCCGCCCTGGCGCTGCTCGGACGGGGGTTACACGAGACCCTTACGGGTCCCGCGGGTCCAGTCGAAGGATATGTCGCGTCGGGAATCCGGTCAGCACGCGGAACACCACACCGAGGGCATGATCAGCGTTCACCCGATCGAACTCCGCACCAGAAACAGGAACAGCCGAATAGGCCCCCTGTA
>DQEK01000034.1 GCA_003533545.1 Acidobacteriota bacterium
GGCCGAGGTGCCGACGGTGTCAGTCGCGGCGGCGCCACCACTCCGGCTCTGGCAAAAACCGATTCCAGTGGTTGCCGCGGTATTGTCGGCGGCTATCGTCACTGGACTCAGCGTGTTGATGTCTATACCGACTCGCGTTGCTCCGGTCAGTCGCTTCAACTATGAACTTCCCGGGGGGCAGGCATTCCAGGTCGGTAGAGTAAGCCTGGTCACTTTTTCACCAGACGGTCGCAGGTTCATCTACAACACGCCCGGAGGACTCTTTCTTCGTAGTCTGGATACCGAGCAAGCCCAGCCCCTTTCTGGAACCCCGCCGACTGTGCGGAACCCTGTGTTTTCCCCGGACGGTGAATGGGTCGCATACTATTCGAGTGCCGACGGTCGAATCGAAAAGGTGGCTGTCAGCGGCGGCGCCCCTGTCACCCTGAGCGACGCCACCATGCCATTTGGTGTGAGTTGGGAAACTGACGAAACGATTCTTTTTGGTCAGCCGGGTGGTGTCATGCGAGTGTCGGAGAATGGCGGTACGGCTGAACTGGTTGTCGAGGCTCTCGATGGGGAACAGGTCCACGGTCCGCAGCTCCTTCCGGGAGGGGAATGGATTTTGTTTTCATCGACGACGGTCCCCGGTATCAGTCGCTGGGATGACGGAACCGTGGTTGCGGAATCGATTGAAACTGGAGAGCGGCGACTGTTGATCACGGGCGGTAGCGATGCGCGGTACCTTGCGAGCGGGCATCTTGTTTACGCGTTGGAGAGTGTCTTGTTTGCAGTTGCGTTTGACCTTGCTCGGATGGAGGTTTCCGGCGGTCCGGTGTCGGTCGTGGAGGGCGTTGAACGTGCGAATAATCCGCAGGGTAATAGCGGGACAGGCCATTTCAGCGTATCCGCGGGCGGCAATCTCGTTTACGTTCAGGGTGGAACGGCCGTGGGGCAGGAACGGACGCTGGCTCTGGTGGATCGGAACGGGCGACCTGAACGTCTAGACCTTCCCCCGAACCAATATATTAGTCCGCGTCTCTCTCCGGACGGAAGCCGCCTTGCTGTGCAGACGGACGGTGATACCGCTGTTATTTGGACGTACGACCTGTCTGGCGGCGCGGCCATCCAGCGACTCACGGCAGACGGGAACAGTTACCGACCGCTCTGGTCTCCAGACGGGCAGCGTATCGCCTTTGCCTCGGACCGGGACGGACCGATCAGTCTCTACTGGCAGAATTCAGACGGGAGTGGTGTCCCTGAGCGGTTAACCACTGCTGACGAACGTACGGCCCACTGGCCCGAGGCTTGGTCCCCAGATGGGCAGACGATGCTCTACAAAGTGGAACAGACATCCGCTGGTGGTTGGAATATCCAGACGAACGAGATGGACCTGTGGACCTTGTCGTTGGAGAACCCGGACGAACAGCAAGTTTTCGCAGCCGACCCGTTTCCCGTTCTGGAAGTTGGCGGAACGTTTTCGCCGGACGGCAAATGGCTGGCCTACACAGTGGGTGATGGGCCGGCTATCGAGTACGAGATCTGGGCTCAACCGTTTCCACCGACGGGAGAACGGCGGCGCATCTCCCAGGAATTCGGGGTAATGCCCACTTGGGCTCAGGATGGGGAGGAACTGTTCTATCGTCCGATAAGTCAGACTCCCGGTATGCGGCAAACCCTACGTAGCATCAGTGTGTCCACCACACCAGCGTTTACATTCAGCGCGGAGCAATCGGTGTCAATCGGTGACTTCCTCTCCTTTTCGTATTACCGGAGCTTCGACATCGCGGCGGATCGTCAGAGCGTGCTGGTCGTCCTACCGGCGGAGCAGACCGGAGTCGGCGAGGCTCCACAACCGCAACTCCATGTGGTGCTGAACTGGTTCGAGGAATTGACAGCACGCGTGCCGTTGCCGTAGTCGAGCCCAAGCGGTCACAACCGATGATGAGGAGGCGGAGGATGAAGACCCGGTCTCGCAGATCAAGAGGTGCGCTGGTAGCCGCGCTCACGGTTGTGGCGTTCGCGGTGGAACCGGGGAATGTTTTGGCCCAGTCCCAAGCCGACTTCGTGCCCGTCACCGATGCCATGCTGGAGAATCCGGCTGATGAAGACTGGTTGACCTGGCGGCGCACTACCGACGGGTGGGGCTACAGTCCGCTCGACGAGATCACGTCCGAGAACGTCGGCGCTCTCCGGATGGTCTGGACTCGGGCGATGGCCACGGGGCGGATGGAAGGCACGCCGCTGGTCTACGACGGCGTGCTGTTCATGCCGCAGTCAGACGACGTCATCGAGGCGATCGACGCCGTGACCGGAGACCTGAGGTGGTCGTATCGGCGCGACTTGCCGGAGGATGTCTACGACTTGGTCGGCGGCAATGCCCGCACCAACCGGAATGTGGCGATCTACGACCGGCTCATCGTCAACACGACGGATGACGACTTCGCTATCGGGATCGACGCAACGACCGGCGAGGTGGTGTGGGAGACCAAGATTTTCGACTACCAGGTGAACCCGGCCGGTCACAGCGCCGGACCGATCATCGCCGACGGCAAGATGATCTCCGGGCGGAGCTGCCGGCCGATGGGTGGCCCGGAGACCTGCGTGGTGATCGCCCACGACGCCCGCACCGGTGAGGAGCTCTGGCGGCGGAGCACGGTGGCCCTGCCGGGTGAGCCGGGCGACGAGACCTGGGGCGGGGTGCCCTACGAGCAGCGGATTCACGTCGGGAGCTGGATGCCGGCCGCCTATGACCCGGAGTTACGGTTGGTCTACCAGGGGACCTCGGTCACGTCTCCCGCCCCGAAGTTCATGCTCGGTGGGGTCGAAAACACTCACCTCTATCACAACTCGACGCTGGCGCTCGACGTCGACACCGGCGAGATCCGCTGGCACTACCAGCACCTGAATGATCACTGGGACCTCGACCATCCGTTCGAACGCATCCTTGTTGATACCGCCGTGGCTCCAGACCCCTCGGAGGTAAGTTGGATTAACCCCCGCCTCGAGCCAGGTGAGGTCCGGAAAGTCATGACCGGTATTCCCGGCAAGACCGGCGTGGTCTATACCCTCGACCGCGAAACCGGTGAGTTCCTCTGGGCGACGCCGACCGTGACGCAAAACGTGATCAGCGGCATCGATGGTGCGACCGGGGTGGTCTCGACCAACTCCGAGGTGGTCTTCACGCGGCCGGGACAGCAGGTGTTCGCCTGTCCAACCTGGAACGGGGGCAAGGACTGGGAGGCGGGCGCCTACAGCCCGTTGACGAACACGATGTATATGCCGTTGCGGCAAACGTGCGCTCGGATGATGGCCGCCACGGAGTTCGAAGACCGACCGAACGAGCCCAACGAGAGTCGCGCGGCGATCTACGCGATCGCCTACCGGCATCAGATTGCGCCGGGGACGGAGAACGTCGGCACCATTCGGGCGATCTCGGCCGAGACGGGCGCGACCGAATGGCTCTACGAGCAACGGGCGGCCACCATGTCGCTGGTGGCCACCGGTGGGCGGCTGCTGTTCGGGGGGGACACCAACGGCCGGTTCCGGGCGTTCAGCCAGGAGACGGGCGAGATTCTCTGGGAGGTCAACCTCGGCTCCCCGGTGTCCGGGTTCCCGATCAGCTTCGGGGTCGACGGGCGGCAATACATCGCGGTCGCCACGGGGTCGGGCGGCACCGCCTCACACTTCATGGGGCTGACCCCGGAGCTGCGTCCCAGCTCGGGTAATAACTTATTCGTTTTTGCGCTTCCCGATCGGGACTGAGATGATGTGGACGGCATTGCGCGAGGACAGTCGTTTTGTGGCGCGGGATAGTGCTAGGTGACGTCGCGAAAAACGCGACACGGGTTCCTACTTCACTAAGGGAGGGTTGCGATGGCGGATCCAGTCGGAACGTTCGATATGAAAAATATGGGGATCAGTTTCAATACGACCGCTGGCGGTCAGCTGCAACAAACCTCTGACTTTGAGGGGACGGCGACTGGGTTCGGTGCGGTCTTTGGCACCTTGGTCATCACGCAAGCCCTCGCGGAGGCTGGTGCGACTAGCGGACCCTGTGCTTGGGCGGGGAAAGCACTCCTCGATGATAATTCGATTTTGGGCGGCATCGGCACGGGAACGTGGGAACAAATCGGTGGTGAGGCCCGATTTAAGGTCTCGATGAATCTGGACGTGTCCGACGGCTCGAAGCTTCGGAGTGAGGGCGTGATCGACCACCCCGCGCGTAGCTATACCGGACAGCTCTACGAAGGTTAGTCGGCGGGTCAGTGCACGCGGGCATGTTGCCCGCACCGTGCCTGTCTCGTTTCTGGTGCGGGTCGGGCGTTACGTGTTTGTCTGCCTACACCCAGGTCGTCTGTAGCCTGTGGCGGCCACGCGGGAGGAACGATGAGAGTGCGAACGGTAACGACGTCGTTGTGTGTGGTTGCGGGGCTCTTCGTCTGTGCAGAGCCGGGCGCTGCGCAGTGTCGCCCGGATGGCGATGTTGAGTTCGTGTGTGGACCCGTCAGTCCTGAAGACCTGCTCGCGGTGCCTGACTCGCCGTGGGTCATTGCCGCAGGGATGGAGGATGACGGATATCTCTACGCGGTTGACACGCGGGACTTGACGAACACGGTGCTGTTTCCGACCGCGACCTTCGGGTCGCGTCCTGACAAGGTATTCAGTGACTGTAGCGGGCCGTTAGTGGGCGGGTTCCGACCTCACGGTATCAGCCTCAGGCCGGGGCGCGGCGGTCGACATACGCTCTACGTGGTTCGGCACGGTGCGCGTGAAGCGATTGAGGTCTTCGCGGTGAACGCCCGTAGCGGAACACCCACGCTGACTTGGCAGGGGTGTGCGGTGGCTCCCGATGGCGTGACCTTTAATTCGGTCACGGCATTGCCTGGGCGGGGCTTTATTGCGACGCACTTCAACCGCCCAGTAGGCGAGCTGTGGGAATGGCAGCCTGAGACAGGCTGGACTGCGGTACCCGGGAGCGAGACCAACGGACCGAACGGGGTCGTGTCGTCGCCGGACGGCCGCTGGCTGTATGTTGGTGGGTGGGGCACGCGTTCGTTGATTCGGGTCTCGAGGGGGCAGGCTTCGATGCAGAGCGACAGCGTCGAAGTTGGCTTTCACATCGACAACGTGCGCTGGGCCCCCGATGGTTCACTGTTGGTCGCAGGTCATGTGGGTGAGACCGCCGAGTCGATTTTTCAGTGTCTTGGGCAGCAGCAGTGCGGTGGTGTGAGCTCGCACGTGGCGAGAGTAGACCCGGAGCAACTGACCGTCGAGGAGATCGTGCGCTATCCCTCCAACGAGAATTTCATTCTTGGGACGGTCGGGTTACAGGTCGGCGACGAAATCTGGCTGGGGGGTATCGCCGGGTCGGATCGGATCGCTAGGTTCCCGGTCCGGTAGGGGAGGGGTGGCGATGCATCCGCGACGTTGCACGTTGGTCATTGCAATCGCAGTTCTGGCACTGGGGTCCAACCCGATCGTCGGGAGCGCTCAATCTCCGGGCGACTTCGTTCCAGTCACCGACGCGATGTTGCAGGACCCTGACCCGGCGCATTGGCTTATGTGGCGCCGCACACTTGATGGTTGGGGCTACAGCCCGTTAGACCAGATCACTCGAGACAATGTTGACGAGTTACGTTTGGTCTGGTCGCGGGGCCTCACGGAGGGTCGCCAACAGGGAACCCCGTTAGTGTATGACGGGGTTATGTACATGCCGAATCCAAGCGATGTCATTCAGGCGATCGATGCGGCAACAGGCGACCTCGTCTGGGAGCATCGGCGGGAGGTGCCCGAGGACATCGAAGATTACATGTTCGACGGCCTGTGGCAGAACAACCGCAACCTGGCGATCTACGGCCAGTTCATCATCGATACCAGCGTCGATGACCATGTCTTTGCGCTGGATGCGGTCACGGGTCGCCTGGCGTGGGAGACGGAGATTCTCGACTACACGGTCAATCCCGCTATGCAGAGCTCTGGGCCGATTGTCGTGAACGGCAAGGTCATCTCTGGGCGGAGTTGCATGCCGGTTGCGGGACCGGAGGCGTGCGTGATCACCGCCCACGACGCGCGGACCGGTGCGGAGCTGTGGCGTCGTCGTACCATTCCTGGGCCTGGCGAGCCTGGTGACGAGACGTGGGGTGGCATTCCGTTTGAAGACCGGAAACATGTTGGGGCGTGGATGGTCCCGAGCTACGACCCGGAATTGAACCTCATCTACATTGGGACCTCTGTGACGTCGCCGGCGCCGAAGTTTCTGATTGGTGGGGCCGAGAACCAGCATCTCTACCACAATTCGACCCTGGCGCTTGACGCTGATACCGGGGAGATCGTCTGGTATTACCAGCACCTGAACGACCACTGGGACCTCGACCATCCCTTTGAACGGCTTCTGGTCGACACCGCTGTGGCTCCGAATCCGTCCGAAGTCAGTTGGATCAACCCGCGGCTGCGACCGGGCGAGGTGCGCAAGGTGATCACCGGGATTCCAGGGAAGACCGGTGTGGTCTACACCCTCGACCGCGAGACCGGCGAGTTCTTGTGGGCAACGCCCACCATCACCCAGAACGTGATCACGGCGATTGATGGTGCGACGGGAGCCGTGACGGAAAACTCTGAGCTGGTCTTCACCGGCGCCGGGCAAGAGGTCCTGACCTGTCCGCACGCCACTGGTGGCAAGGACTGGGAGGCCGGTGCCTACAGTCCGCTGACGAACACCATGTATTACCCGCTCCGCAATGTTTGCGCTCAGATGATGGCCGAAGGGCCAGACAGTACGTCGGTCTATGCCCTTGCGTGGCGCGGGCAAATTGCTCCGGGGACAGATCAGGTCGGTACCGTGCAGGCGATTTCGGCGGAGACCGGTGAAATTGCCTGGGTCCACGAGCAGCGGGCCGCGACCATGTCGCTTGTCGCCACCGGTGGCGGACTCGTGTTTGGGGGAGATGTCAACGGGCGGTTCAGGGCCTTGGACCACGAGACGGGGGAAGTGTTGTGGGAGATCAACCTCGGCTCAGCGGTCACTGGGTTCCCGATTTCCTACACGGTGGATGGCCAGCAGTTCGTTGCCGTCAGCACCGGTACGCCGCGGTTTATTAACCTCACCCCTGAGTTGCGCCCGAGCCTGGGGAACAACCTGTTCGTGTTTGCCTTACCAGAATAGAACCCGTTCCTACTGTGTAACTGGACCTAGACGTCAGGGAGGTGGCTTCTTCGGCTGGTCGCCGGGGTGGACGCGCCGCTACTGGTAGTCGGCTGCCGCCAGCGACAAGCGAACCACTTCCTCGTCGTTACGAACGACAACGTGTCGGTTCGCGAACGCGGGGTGTGCCCACAGGACCGCGCGATCGTTGAACCGGCCGGAGATGCCCCCTCGGGTGCGACTGGTCGGCGTTAACAGTCTCGTACGGTCGATCTCTTCATAGCCTTCTGGTGTGAAGCGGGCAAGCAGGAGTTCCCCGCTATCGTTCACCACGAAGTAACGGTCGCCGTGACGAATGAAATAGGCGGTGGCCCACCGGTCTTGCGCGTTCATCTGGTTGCTTTCCCACACTCGTTCGCCGGTGGTGGCCTCCAGGCCTCTGAGTTCACCGTAACTGCCAATCCCATACAGATGGTCGCCAACGAGAATGGGCGTGGAGATGATTGAGTGCAGCGTTTCCGTCCGGTCGGGCAACTCACTCCGAGCTCCGCCTTGCCAGAGCACACGCGCATCGGGGCGGTCGGGGTTGAGGGCCAGCATCATGGACCCGTTGAAAAACTGACTGACGACAAGATAGCGTCCGTTGCGTACTGGCGTCGCGATGGCCATGCCGCCGGCAATGGCGAACGCTTGTTCCCAATACACCGTGCCGGTCGTGGGGTTGAGGGACGTGATCGCGGTGGCGTGCCACAGAATCAACTGCCTTACGCCCCCGGCATTGATCACGATTGGAGCAGAGTACCCAGTCTCGGACGTATTCTCGAGCGCTCGCCAGACCTCCGTGCCGGTCGACTTGTTGAAGGCCACCACCTTGGCGTCGGGCTCGCCTCCCACTACGGCGATCAGGAGGTTGCCCTCGACAAGGGGGGCCTGCGTTGTCCCTTGCACTGGCACTGTTGCCCCATACTCGCTGACGGTGTCGACTCGCCAAAGGAGTGCTCCTGTCTCGGTGTTGAAGGAGGACAGCATCCCCGCTGCGCCGAGTACGTACACGCGGTCACCATCGACGGTGGGAACGGCCCGCGGACCGGTGGCGAACTTCACTTGGAGGTTCCGGTAACTCGTTGGCCACGTCTCCTCCCAGAGCAGGGCTCCGGTCTCCTCGTCAAATGCCAACAGCCGTTCGTGGCCATCCATCGTGCGGGTGCCGGGCGTTTCCTGAAAGTCGAGTACAAAGACACGTCCGTCGGCGACCGCCGGGCCTGCGAAGCCCCCACGCACGGGTGCGCGCCACTTCACCACAAGCCCGTTGTCTGAGAAGTCCTCGACAACGCCGGACTCGTTCCACACCGCGGCCCTATTGACGCCGCGCCATTGTGGCCAGTCTTCGGCTCGAAGACGATGGGCCGACCAGACGAGGAGTACGCAGACGCAGAGCGACA
>DQEK01000083.1 GCA_003533545.1 Acidobacteriota bacterium
TGTTCTGTGTTGAGCGGCGAAAGGCCTGGCGCCTGCTGCAGAGCAAGGCCGGTATTGTGAACAAGGACTACGCGGCGCAGCGCACACTGCTGGCGGACGTGGATGCCGGAAAGGTCACCACTGAGGAGTTGTTTGCTCATGGCCTGGAAATGGTCGAGGAAATTCTCGCCGAGGCGGTGAAGGTAGCGGTGTAGGGTTTCACGCGGTACAAGCTGCCTACGTTGTTTGCTCACTCACGTCGCCGGTTCTCGGTAGACCGCGAATCAGGTAGCGAGCGCTGTCGCGATGGGTAAGCGGAAGGTCACCGGGTCAATAGCACTATCAATGCACAGGTAGTAGCCAGATACCACCAGAGTGGTGCACGCTCCTTCACGAGCAGTGTGCCTAGCCCGACAAACCCGGCCGCGACTGCCAAGAAATACCAGTAGAGTTCCGTGAAATTCTCTTCTCGCTGAGTCGACTGGGCCCGGCGTTGCACGTCCGCGATGAGGCGTAGGGCGATGTCCTGGTCCGAATCGATGCCGAGTTCGAAATACTCACCTCCACCCGCCTCGGCGATGGCACGCAGTGATTGCCTGTCAATTACGGAGTGGATGGGGTCTTCCGGAGTGGCGTAAATACTGGAAGGCAGTTGGGGAATGAATCCGCCAGCGGTGGTCCCGACACCGATGACGTAGACACGGATATTCTGCGCACGCGCCAGCTTCAGCGCGTTTTCTACTTCTCCGCTCCACGCCTGGCCGTCCGAGATGACGATGAACGCCTTGGAGCTCAAGCGAACCCCGTAGAGCTCTTCGTCGCGCTCGAACATTCGAACACCCCAGTAGAGGCTCTCCTCGATGTTGGTGTCCCAACTAGTGTCTGCCTCGAGCCGGAACGGTGGTTCTTCTCCCAGATAGTCGAGGAAAAAGAAGAGTGCGTTCGGATCCCGGGTGAGTCGTACCTGTGGTGCGGTGCGATGGGCGAACAGCGCTAGGGCGACCCGTTGCTCTTGCCAGCTCAGCAGCTCGGCGAACATTCGTACCCACGAAATGGACCGCTGCCATCGGTCCGGCGCGACGTCGCTGACTCGCATCGAGGTCGAGCCGTCCTGCAGGATGATGAAATCGGCGCCGGCGTTTTGGCTGACCGAGGCAAGTACCTGCGGTTGCGATAAGGCCACCACAACTGCAGCGATAGCCAGCACCAAACAGATCCAGAACGAGAGTCCCCCGGCGAATGCGAACTGCTCGCGTACTGGTGCGGTGCGCTCCCGTTGCACGCGCCGGGCGTCACGTCGCCGCTGAAGTAGCTGCCAGCCCCACAGAGCTCCGTAGGCCAGTGGCAGCAGCAACAGCCAGAGGTAAATCGGCTCCCCGAACTGGATCGGTGGCATCGTGTGCCCTTTCGGCGTTAGCCGCGTCTCCGGATCGGCGCACCCTCGCCAATGGTCGGGTCTTCCGTGTCGTCAGGGTCGATTACGCTGTCACGCGGGACGTAGATCTGAACGTCCTCCATGTCTTCCTCTGGGGGGGCCTCTCCGGGATTGCCGGGAATTGTTGGTCGCTGGAAGTTCGGCACCTCATCCCCGCTGGCGATCTGGGTGCGCAGACGGACCATCAACTCGTAGTTGAAGGCCGCGTCTCGATACGCGTCGTTTCCTTCGAGGAGTCGACGATACACGCCGATAGCATGGTCAATCGTTCCCAGGGCGAGTTCCCGGTTCGCGCCCGGTTGCTGCGCCGATCGGTAGTCGGCGTTGGCCACGACGAATTGCAGGTCTATGTTGTTCGCCATGCTCGGGCTGTCGGGTCTGGTGTACGCATCCACGAGCGTCGCGTAGTTACCACGCCAGTACTGGAGGGCGGCTCGGCGAGTGGCCACCGACTCTCGTGTGCCGCGCAGCACCCACGGCAACCACTCGGTCAAGGTCAGCGAGTCGGCGATCTCTGCGTAAGTCCGCTCGGCTCCGGTGAGGTCCAATGTGGCGATGGCCCGATCCGCCTCCGCAAGCCGTCTGTCGAGCTGTCCAGCAGCGAACAAGCCCGCGGCGGCTCCAGACAGGAGGGTGGCGACAATGAGATACCTGAGGGCTGTGGCAATCATTCGATTCTTTCTCGCAGCAACTCCGCCGCTATTGGCGCTGACCCCGGTCAGGGGAATCGTCGCAGTTGTTTCACACCGAGTCCGCACAAGACCGCAAGGCTCCAGAGGGCAAGGGCCGCTAGCGCGAATGGCGAGAATCTGGCTTGGTGTGCGACATATTGCGTGACCTCGATCTGGCCGGCTGACAGCTCATCGATTTCGTGCACTGCTCGTAGAATGGCGTTTTCGTCGGCGGCCGGATAGAACCGCCCGCCAGTCTTCTCGACCGCAAGTTTCCAGGTGATGTCTGGTAGCACATCCCCGAGTCCCCGGTCGTAAGCGGTCCGGATGAAGTAGACGGGAATGGCGTTGTCGGCCGCTTCCTGCAGGATGTCGTCGATCGACTGCCCTTCGTAGACGGCGTGCGTGTCCTGCCCATCGCTGAAGATCACGATGAGGTTGCCCTGAGACTTTAGGAAGTCAAATGTCCGAAACAGTTCGACGCCGCGGCTGATGGCGCGCATGATGAGCGTTCCGTGGTCCGGGAAGCGGTCGTATTCCTCCGGTGTGCCGATCAGGCCGATGCTCAGCAGGATGTTCTCGTAATCGTTGGTGAATGGAGTGACGATGTACGCTTCGCCGCCGAACTGGACCAGTGAGACCAGGTCCCGATGCGACCCCTCCATCCGGCGTCTCACGAAGTAGTCGGCAGCCGACACATTCGCGAGATAGGTGTTGCCCCAGCCGAGCTGCTCGGTGGCGAACGAACTGTCCATGCTGAGTGACGCGTCGATCAGAATCGCGATGCGATGCCCGGGAACTGTTTCACGCTCTTGAATCAACGTGGTGTGGGGGTCTCCCAAGGCGATAGCGAAGAGTGGCAGCCCCGCGAGGAACAGCATGAAGGCGACGTGGCGCACTGGGGCCATCGCCGACCGCTTTGTCAGCGTGGCCTGGAGAATGGCTGGTAGTGCGATGTCAGTATGGCCCGGGCGGCGGTTCAGGATGTAACGGGCAAGCAGTGCCCCGAGCGCCAGTAGTCCGATGCCCCCGAGGACCATTACGGAATCGTCTCGGCGGGGTAGCGGTAGAGTCGCTAGCGAGAAATCGTCAAGTTGAATCAGGGTGTCCCTGATCTGCGCCAGAAGCGAAGTCAGCGTGTCCATCTACCGCTCTCGTAATCGGGACAGTGGCCACCAGTCGACGATGGTCGCGCGGAGTCGGGTGGCGTAACGAACCAGGGTCGTGGATTCCCACCGGAGTTGTGTGAGCAGTGTGATGCCGTTTTCCAATGCCTGTGTCAGTTCTGCGGTTGCCAGACTACCGTCTCGCCCATATCGTGCTGCTGTGAAGGTCGCGATCGCCTGGCCGAGATCGTCTATGGTTTTTCTTGCGGCTATGGGCGGTTCTTCCCCGACGCCGGTTGGATCCTTCAGCGTGGCGGCGGTGAGTCCGGAGGAAACCGCTACCGTCTTCCGGCGGAACACCCCCTGACGCAGTCGTAGTTCTCCGTCATGGACCGGTTTTCCGGCGTTGATGACATGCTGGACCACCTGTCCCTTCAGGGCTACCGATGCGCCGATACGTAGAGCCGTTAGTGCGCGCCCGGCGCTCTCTACGCTCCACTCGTCCTGCGTGATCGTTTCGCGTACGCTGGCCAACTCGTCTACAGCGCGACCTACGATGCTTGAGAGTGGCAGACGTTTTTCCACGGGTCCCGCGTTGCCCCGGCGCCGGAGCATAATCCTTGCGGCGCCGAGGGCGACCATGCCCAAGGCCAATATTCCTAGCAGCGCGGCCGCCAGAGTCAGGGCATTGGCCCTGAAGGTCCGCGCCTGGGCGTCACCGAACGTTGTGGGGGCGAGCTCGCGGATGTCGACGAGGTCACGGGGTACGAGCGACAGGACTCGCACCGGTTCTGCGGGCAGGATATACGTCAGCTCTCGTCCCACTAGAGCGGGGTCGGTGCCGACGCGACGCTCGATCCGGTAGGAGAGCTCCAGGGCCGGGATTTCCACATCTTCGCCGAAGTTGGTTTCGTTGATGACTCGCAGCGTGTAGAGATACTGGAAGAATCGAAAGGGGCCGGTCCGGATGTCTTCGTAGTGCTCGCCGTCGATGACTTCGAATGGGTCGACCTCAATCGTCGCTGGTTCCAGGGCTACCTCATCAACTAGTGTCCGAGCTCGGTCGGTCTCCACCGCACTGCACGTAACTGTCATCGTGAAGCGTTCACCGACATACACCGTGTTTTGTCCGAGCCGTCGCCAGCAGCGGAGCGCGTCGATGGCTGTGGTGTTGTCCGTGGGTTGTGCCACGACTGGAAATGGTAGTGAGAGCAACAACATAACTCGCAGTAGGCACCGCCCCGTTCGGGCCTTCGAGGAGCGTGGGGCACACGTGCGCGCCCCTGCACTGGTTGTTTCGGAGGGGTGGGGTCTGTCGGTTGCCCGTTGTTGCCTGGTGGTTCCCATCGGTTTCGTCGGCTCGACTACCGCCTCACTCGCTTCCGTTCAAGCAGGAAGGTAACCAACGTGTCATGAAAGTGCAGGCTGTCTCCCGCTAGGCGAAGCACTTCGAGTCCTCGGTCTCGCGCGCTGCTCTCAACGGTGTCCTGCCACTCCGACACCCGGTGACCCAATTGATCGAGGTCGGAAGAGGCGATGATCTGTGTGCGGTTGGTCTCGACATCGTAGGCTTCGACCCAACCGGCCGAGAGCCGGGGAAACTTGAACGCAAATTCGCTGTCGATCATCACGAGGAAAACGTCGTGAAACGTGGCGAGGTCGGCAAGTTCAGCCAACAGCGGTTCGGGTCGGTCGAACAGGAAGTCAGAAACAACGGGTACCAGGGAACGCTTTCGTAGCAATCCGGCGAAGTTGTCGTCGGACGGGGATTCGGTGATCCCGGCGAGTAGCAGGTGGTTCTGATAGGTGTCCACGCAGTGGGCCGCGTGATTCTTTCCGACCCGTGGGCGCACCGCAATCCGGCGGGTGTTCTGGTCGAACGTTACCAGTCCTGCTTGGTCCTGAAAGAACGAAGCTGCCATGGCGAAGGTCGCTACCGTCCGTGCGATAGCCTTGGCGATCGGTTCGTCTCCCGTGCCGCAACGGGTAGAGAGCGAGGTATCGGCCGCGACGACGATCGGCGCGTTGCTCTCCTGGTCAAACTCGTGCGTGATGAGAGGGCTGAAGTTGGTCAGCGTTGACTGGGGCCAGTCGATGTTTGACAGTCGGTCACCCGGCTGCCAGTCACGCAGCCCTGCGAGGTCATGTCCTGTGCCGTGGACCGTGCTCGGGTGGGCACCAATCGCCAGCTCTTGCATGCGGCGCACGATGACCAGTTCGACATCTTGAATGTCCGACCAGGATACCAGCGGTTCGTCCGTGCCAGTCTCGGGGCTCATGGAATTGCTACCGTATCGATCACGTCCTGGATGACGGTTTCCGCGCGGATGTCACGATTTGCTGCGTGCGGTGCGAGCCACAGCCGGTGCCCGAGTACATACCTGGCCAGCTCTTGGATGTCTTCGGGATACACCTCGCTCCGGTGCCCGGACAGAAGGGCCCAGACTTTCACGAGACGGCCCCAGCAGATGGTGGCTCGGGGCGAGCCTCCTAAGTCGACGTACTGCTCGACGAGGGGGGAAGGGGAGTATTGTAGCCAGTCGGTCTCCGGGCTGTAGGGCCGTGTGGCTGCGACCAATCGGCGGATGTACTTGCCGAGGGCCTCGTGGAGGAACACTTGTTCGCCGATTTTCGACCGTAGATCGAGTACCCGCTCTTTTGACATCAGGCCCTTGAGGTGCACTTTCTTGAAGTCGAACGTGACGAGTTTCTGTTCTTCTTCAGGGGGCAGATATCCAATATTGACCATGATCGCGAATCGATCGGTGGCTGCTTCGGAAAGCGGGAACGTGCCTTGACCGAGCTCGATTGGGTTCATCGTCGCGATCGCGAAACTGAAGGTGGGGAGCTTGTAGGTCTCCTTGCCCACTGTGACCGACCGGTCCTGCAGTCCTTCGAGGAAGGCGCTTTGCGATTTGAGCGGAATCCGGTTGATCTCGTCGAGCAAGATGACTTCGGCCGACGCTAGCGGTCCGAATTCGGTGATGAACTCGCCGGTCGCCGGGTTGATCATCTGGAAGCCGACGACTTCCGTTGGCTGTAAATCGGCCCGTCCTTGCAGTCGGGCGAAGCGGGCACCGCTGATGGCTGCCAGGATCACGCCAAAGAATGTTTTGCCAACACCGGGAACGCCGCGTAATAGCAGGTTCCCCGCGTTGACCTGGCGTTGCTCCTCAGGGTCGTACGTCGTGGGAATTTCGGCCAACAAGACCATGTTGGCGAGTGCCTTTTCACGCTCGTATCCGACAAGGGCTTTAGCGCCCTCCGTGACTATGGTTTCGTGGAAATCGATGGCGTCCTGAAGGTCGGGCTGCATGTGACTTGAAGCGTAGTGAGCGTGCGCGCACTACCGATCGGCGAAACGAAACCCCGATCCTACAGGAAAGAGGCTGACCTCGCTTAGTTCGACGGAATCCCTCCGGACCAGGGCATCGGGTTGACATCTTTCGAGTTGGGTCTTACGGTGGCCTAGTTTCTGAGACGTGGTTCAACGGAGGGAGGGCGGCCATGCAGGTTGATCGACGCAGGTTTATCGCTTCGGCAGGGGGCGCGGCAGCGGTCGCCGCCATGGGGCATGAGGACCGGGCCGAGGCCCTCGAACACTACATGACTGACCAACTTGACCGAGCGGTCAGGTTGACCGAGGCGGCTCAGTCGTCGGTCGAGCCACGGGTCCCGCGCGGTACTGGCAATTTGTTTCGGCCAACGGCGAGCGGATTTGAGCCGATGCCTGCTAATGCCACGCTGGTCGATTTCTTCACACGGCGTTTTGCGCCGGCACGGCACGTGCTACAGAGCGCCAATCACGCGGTGCAGACCGGACAACCGGAGCGAACCATCTTCGCCTGCCTCCTCCACGACGTCACGCAGAATCTAATCAAGGCCGACCACGGCTACTGGGGGGCGCAGCTCTTCGCGCCGTATGTTGACGAGCGGGTGGCTTGGGCTATCAAGTTTCACCAGGCGCTTCGGTTTTTCCCCGATGATGCTGTCGGTTACGAGTATCCGGAGATGTACAACCGGATCTTCGGCGTTGACTACGAGCCGGACGCATACGTCAAGACGGACTACGAATTTGCTCGTAACCATCGCTACTACATGGAAGCGCGCCTC
>DQEK01000375.1 GCA_003533545.1 Acidobacteriota bacterium
CGGCTCAGCGCCCAGCAGGTCGGCCAGCCTAAGCGATGCCCCGGGCGATAAGCAACCAGGGGGGCTAGTGGCCAATGTCGCAGTTCGGTAATGCCTGCTCGATATCCTTAATAATTGACCTGATTTGTACGCAACTTTCCCTGGCCTGCGGAGTTAAACGCTTATGAGTCTGACCGCGCTGAAACGTCATACCTTCCTTCCTTGAGAGAGAGCCTGGAGCAGATCGAAATGAGAAACCTACTGCTAATTGCGACCGTCCTCTACGTGACCTGCGGCTTTTCGCGGACGTCGGAAGCCGTGGAGTTCGTCCGCGGTGACGCCACTAACGACGGTGTGATCGACATCAGCGACGGCGTCAGAGTGCTGGCCTTCCTCTTCGGCGGCGGGCCTGAGCCAACCTGCGCCGACACGGCCGACTCGAACGATAGCGGTGAAGTCGACTTGAGCGACGCAATCTACGTCTTCAGCTTTCTCTTCCTCGGCGGTACGTCGATCCCGACACCCTACCCGGAGTGTGGTGAGGACCCGACTGACGACGCACTCGCGTGCACGAGCTACGGGCATTGCGACACTCCGCCGTCGACGGCGACCAACGTCCTCCTGATCATCGCCGACGATCTCGGTGTCGACTCGACCGTCTGCTACGCTGCGAACGCACCGCCGATGCCGAACATCGAGTCGCTGTGCAACACCGGGGTGCGATTCACGAACGTGTGGTCGGCCCCCGTCTGCTCTCCGACGCGCGCAACGATCCTCACGGGTCGCTATGGCTTTCGAACGGGCATCGGCTCGCCGGTGGCTGGCCGGGATGCCGTCGGGATCGGCCTCGACGAGTTCACTTTGCCGATGGCTCTCGACGCTCACCCCGAACTCGATTACGAGCAAGCCTGCCTCGGCAAGTGGCACCTGAGCAGCAACAGCAATGGCGGATCCGACAATCCGAACTTGATGGGCTTCGCGCATTTTTCGGGAGTCCTGGGAGGTATACCCGATTACTTTCAGTGGACGAAGACCGTCAACGGCACGACTTCGAGGGTCGAGAATTACGGGACGACGGAGAACGTTGACGACGCGCTGTCGTGGATCGACGCCCGAGAGGAGGCGCCATGGGTCCTGTGGCTCGCGTTCAACGCTCCCCACGCACCGTTCCACCTGCCTCCCGCAGAGCTGCACAGCCAGAGCCAGCTCTCGGGCGACGAAGCAGACATCAACCGGAATACCACGGCCTATTTCCGTGCGGCGGTAGAGGCGATGGACACCGAAATCGGTCGGCTGCTCGCCTCGCTCGATCCGGACGTCCGCGCCCGCACGGTCGTGATGTTCGTGGGCGACAACGGGACGCCGGCTCGCACGGCACCTCCCGGCATCCCGCGGAATCGGGCGAAGGACAGCCTCTACCAAGGCGGCGTTCACGTTCCGCTCGTCGTGGCCGGCGCCGGCGTCGTCGACGGCGGACGCACCGTCGACGCTCTCGTCAATACGACGGATCTGTTCGCGTCGATTCTCGAGCTCGTCGGCACCGACCTTGCGTCGACCGTTCCGGCCGGTGTCGTCGTCGACTCGACAAGTTTCGTGTCGCATCTGCGGGATCCGGAAGCGGCGCCCGAGCGCGAGTGGGTCTTTGCTGAGCTCTTCGGAGAATCGCTGCGCTTTCCGGAGCGAGCCGGCAAGACAGTCCGAGACGAGCGGTACAAGCTGATCCGCTTCGACGACGGCACGGACGAACTCTACGACATGGACAACGATCCCGGCGAGACCGATGACCTCCTCGCCGACCTACCGCTCTCCGTGGACGCCGAGGCCCACCGCGACTCGCTTTTGGCCACGCTCAGAGCTCTGGTGGAGGGACCAGGATCTGATCTTCCAGGGGCGTATCGTTCGTTTACGTCCAATGTCGAGGCAGTCGTCGAAGGCGAAACGGTAGTCGTCCGATCCGATGGCGTGCCGAATCACCCGAGCCCCTACTTCCCGAGCGACGATCCGCGCTACGAGCCCCCCCATGAGGGCATGGAAGTCAACCGCAGTCGCATCGGAGAGCAGAGTCTGGTTTTCCGGATGCCGGCAGAGCCGCGCGTCGCTGCCGAGCCGACCGACACTGCGCTCGGGCCGATCGGCCTCTCCGTCACCGGAGTTGCCCTGTTTAACCAGTACGCCCTGGAATTCGCTCCGGTCGATAACGAGTTCGAGACGTTCGATCTCTACAACGGTCACCCGACAAGAAGAGATCTCTACCACTACCACATTGAACCGGTGTTCATCACGTCCACCTCCCGATCGACACTGGTGGGAATCCTACTGGATGGCTTTCCGGTTTACGGACCCGAGGAGGTTGATGGCAGCGCCCCGGCCGATCTCGACGAGTGCAACGGGCACATCCACGCGACACCGGAGTACCCGGAGGGCATCTACCACTACCACATTACCGCCGTACCACCGTATATCTGCGGCTGCTACAGGGGGACCCCGGGAAGTTCTACTAACTGAGGATGTGGGGAATGCGAGTCCGCAACACCGCCTGGCTCATCTGGAGCGCTGCCATTCTGCCTGCGTGTGACTTCAGCTCAACAGAGCCAGAGGCGATGCACGCCCAGGAGAACGCAGCGAAAGGGGATCACTCGACTGTCATCGCCGAGTTCGCGCGCGAGGCCCAGATGGAGATCCCCGCGGTTTCGGCGACTGCCGCCGATGACCTCAGCTCTCGCGGACCGATTCTCGAAAAGGGGTCGCCCGGCCTCGAGCGGCGTCGGGGTACGTACGTCTATCGAGGCACGCCTTTTGTCGGTGTTATCGAGAGACGCTTCCCCAACGGTAAAATCCACTCCCGAACTCGCTACCACGCCGGAAAGGAACACGGTAAGGCCTACACATGGCATGAGAACGGCGCGCTTCGGGAAGAGCGCCGCTTCAAGGAAGGACGTAAGCACGGTCGACACCGCGGCTGGTGGAGAGATGGCAGTGCGCGTTTTCTCTACTCATTCGTCGACGGCGACTACGACGGCGAGTGTCTCGATTGGCACGCGAGCGGACAGATCGCCCAGGCCAGATACTACGAACTCGGATCCGAAGTCGGTCACCAAAGGTCCTGGAGTCCCAACGGCAAGCTCCTTGCCAACTACGTCGTCAAGGACAGCCGTCGTTACGGCCGTCTCGGGGCGAGACCGTGCTACACCACAAGAAACGATGATTGAGCAAACACACCGTCGACGGGCTACCAG